>NZ_WMDN01000026.1:0-51582 GCF_021236965.1 Photobacterium carnosum
ATTAAAGAAGGCTCATATCGAAAGATATGAGCCTTTTTGCTATCTATAATTTATGAATATAGTTCTTACTGGCAGAGCAGCAGATTCCGCCATACCGAAAATCAGCACGTGATGGTAGTTCGAACCTCGTAACTTCTGCCATATTCAAGAAAGCCTCGATAGTAATATCGGGGCTTTTTTACGTCTGTATTATTGTAATAGATTAGGTGTGGTTCGTAATTGGCAGAGCAGCGGATTCGCCATACTGAAAATCAGCGTGTGTTGGGAGTTCGAACTTCGTAACTTCTGCCATATTAAAGACGGCTTATATCGAAAGATATGAGCCTTTTTGCTATCTGTAATTTATGAATATAGTTCTTACTGGCAGAGCAGCGGATTCGCCATACCGAAAATCAGTGCGTGTTGGTCGTTCGAACCTTGTAACTTCTGCCATATTCAAGAAAGCCTCGATAGTAATGTGAGGCTTTTTTACGTCTGTATTATTATGATCGAGCAGTATAGCGTTAATTGGCAGAGCAGCGGATTCGCTATACCGAAAATCAGCGCCTGTTGGGAGTTGGAACCTCGTAACTTCTGCCATATTCAAGAAAGCCTCGATAGTAATGTGAGGCTTTTTTACGTCTGTATTATTATGATCGAGCGGTGTAGCGTTAATTGACAGGATCGCTGATTCACCATTCCGAAAATCAGTGCGTATTAGACGTCTGAATATCGTAACTCTTTTTATTACAATCATATTCAAATTTTTATTTAACAATAAATAGGGTTATAGATAATAAAAATTCGAGATAGGGTGATGTTAAGTGGTAATGTAGTAGAGTAAATAGTCAAATTTTTGGAGTTTTTATGCCACATCTTCGTTTTCGTGCGATTGCATTTGATACCGTAAAACATCTATCAACAGCATTAGTTGATGATTTACAGCCATTAATGAAATGTCCTCGTGAAGATTTCACATTAGAGCATATTCCAGCCTCATTTATTTTTGACGGTGAAGTGTCTGATGCTTACCCATTTGTTGAGGTATTTTGGTTTGATCGTGGTCAAGAGGCTCAAGATCGTGTTGCTGCAGTGATTACTGCGGCTATAAGGACTGCGGTTGCCGATAATAATCAAGATGTAGCCGTTATTTTTACCGCGCTGACACCTTCCGCATATTACGATAATGGTCAGCATTATTAATCTGCTGTTATTCCCATCTTGGTTTTATTATTTTTAATTTTATGATGACATTAGCCCATTAATCTAATGGGCTAAGTTGTCTGTGTAGGCGCTATTATGGCACGTAGAACAAAAACAAAAGTGGTTGCTGGTTTAGGTGTTGTGGCGGGCGCGTTGGGGTTCGGGGCGTTTAATTCATCATTTGATGTAACAATGCAACCTGAAGTGACCAATGAAGTTTTTGCCCCACATTTTACTTACCGTTGTATTGAAAGTGAAATTGCGCCACCGCTAGATGATAATGGTGTACTTACGGTTGCAGTATGGAATATATATAAGCAGCAACGCCCTAATTGGCGTCAAGCATTAGAAGAATTTACTCAACAAAGTGATTTGGTGTTATTGCAAGAGGCGAGTTTAAATACCGATCTCAAAAACTATTTAGATGCAAATCATTGGCAAGTGAGAATGGCTAATGCGTTTCGTTTTCTTGATACACCTGCAGGAGTGATGAATTTATCGCGAGTATCTTCACGTCAAACATGTGCTTATCTGGCGATGGAGCCATGGTTACGTTTGCCAAAATCAGCGCTCTTATCGCAATTTACATTATCTGATGGTCAAACTCTTGCGGTAGTTAATCTTCATGGGGTTAATTTTGCCATTGGTTTAAATGAATATAAGCAGCAATTAGACAGTTTAAAATCGGTTTTAGAACAGCACCAAGGACCGATTATATTAGCGGGTGATTTTAATACTTGGCGTAAAGCGCGAATTAAAGTCGTTCGAGCTTTTGCGCATTCGCTGGGATTAAAAGAGGTGCAATACCATAATGATCATAGAGTTAGAGTGCTAGGTAAGCCGCTTGATCATTTGTATTATCGTGAATTGCAGTTGGTAAAATCAGAAGCACCAAAAACAGATGCTTCTGATCATAATCCATTATTAGTGACGTTTAAATTAACGCACTCAGTGATGTACTAAGCTGAAATAATCAGTAACGGCCATACAATGAGTGTTAACACCCAAGGAAGCACTGCGACAACAATGGCTTTTGCACGGTCAAGATCCGTCCAGGCACTCACTGCTGCGTAAGTTAAGGCGATATACCATGGTGCTAATAACGGCATGGTAGTCGCTAGTGCTGCCCAGCGATTATTTAATGGTAATTTTAGAAGACCATTAATACTATTTAAGTCTGCTGCATTAGGTAGAATACTATTGGTGTTAAACATAACATTAATATAACTGGCAATGTCACCAATAAAAGAGGGCAACATAATAAAACAAGCGGCGGCAAGCCATTTACCGTAGCTGTGTTGATGGTGGCTACTTTTAGTGGCTAACTTTAACCATAACGCCAGTACAAAAATCACTGCTGTACGGCCGGTGATATCACTAAAAACTTCACCTGCAAGTAATACTTCGCGCGTTAACCAAGTCTGTTGTGCATTGTCACCAATATTACCTAGTTGGGCCTGTATTGCTTGTTGCAGCCATGGCATATCAACATGGTTAAAGTAACTGCCCCATAAAATGAATGAACCTAAAATAATCATTAAATAAGGTAAAATTGCCCATTTCGGTCGTTCATAGATAGCCGCAAAGCATTCTATTGGTGAACGAAAAAGATCGATAACCGCGACAATCGGGTTTTTAGATGGTGTCATGCTTGTACCTTACGAGGATCAATCACTAATTTTAGCTGTTGACCTTGTTTAATATATTTATTGTTAGCCAGATTATTCCATTTTTTAATCTCAGCAACAGAAATATCATAGCGTTGAGCGATGACACTTAAACTATCCCCATTTTGTACTTTGTAATGGATCGTTTTGTGGTTAGCGGCAGTTTTCTTTGATGTTGTCGATACATTTAAGCGCTGCCCTTGGTGTAATACGGTATTTTTACTTAGGCTGTTAAGTTGTTTAAGCTTTGCGACGCTAGTTTTGTATTTATGGGCAATGTTCCATAAATTATCGCCTGACTGCACCACATAATGCTGTACTTCCATATGGGTAGCGACACGGTGTTGACGATTGACTAATGAGATTGGTGATGCCGGAATTGTCAGTGATTGGCCAATACGAATATTGGTAGTTTTAAGTTTATTCACTTTTTGAATTGTTTTAATACTGCTGTGGTAACGTTTGGCAATTAACCCTAGGCTTTCACCTGATTTAACACGGTGATGATGAGTGATCATACTCGCGTTACGGTTTTGTGCTAATTCACGTCTAAAGTGCTTCACTTTATTGATTGGTAATAATAAATGATTAAGACCATTAGGGGCTGTCACGCCACGACGATAAGCTGGGTTTAAATCTTTTAATTCACGAGTGCTAATACCTGCAAATTCTGCGGCAATGGTAAGATTCATTTGTACGCCAGGTTTAACGATAGCGATAACGGGTTTATTACTGATGGGTTCGATGTGGAAACCGTATTTTTTAGGGTGCATGATAATATCAGCAACCGCATACAGTTTCGGCACATAACTGCTTGTTTCATTAGGTAAATCAAGATTCCAATAATCGGTTGGTTTACCTGCGGCTTTGTTTTTACGGATAGCACTAAAAACACGGCCTTCGCCAGTATTATAAGCCGCTAATGCTTGTTGCCAGTTACCATCAAATTTCTTATTTAAATACTCAAGTAGATTAAGTGCAGCAGTAGTAGATTTAACAACATCACGACGGCCGTCATACCAACTATTTTGTTTTAAGCCAAAACGACGACCCGTATCAGGAATTATTTGCCATAGGCCTGCAGCGGCCATGTTTGAGTATGCATGCGGATCAAATGAGCTTTCTACAATAGGTAAAAGAGCCAGTTCTAGCGGCATACCTCGTTTTTCAACTTGTTCCGTGATGTAGTACAGGAAAGGTTGAGCACGTTGAGCAATAATTTCAAGATTGCGCGGGTTATTTAAATACCAGTTACGGTAATATTGAACGCGCTTGTTGTTCGGAATTTTAGTGGTGATCTGCATCGCGATGCGATCCCATACATCTTGCTGCTGTTGAGGTGTTAGTTGAGCCACAACAGGTTGTGTTTTTTTAATGATAGGAACAATGGGTACTACAGTTTCAACTGGAGTATTAGTTGGTTGCTCAACGACAGTTTTTGATTGGTTAGTATCGGCCTGCGTTGTCTCTTTTGTCGTCTGACAACCTGCGATAACAAGCACACTTGCTAAAAGAATTTTGAATTTCATGACAGTCGTTTGTAGCCAAAATGGTTGGTGATAATACTTGCCCAACCACCTTGGTTACAAGGGGAGAAATGTTAAAATTCGTCTTTCCAACGTCGAAGTGCCGCAAATGTTTCAATATCTGAGTTATCGTACGCTTTATCAGCAACTGAGCGTTTAATACTTGGCTGATCACAACGTAAAAAAGGGTTAATAAGTTTTTCATTATGAAGAGTGGTCGGTAAGGTACTTTGACCGTTTGCACGTAGACGATTAACTTGATCACGATAATGTTGTAAGTGAGCATTATCTTGTTCTGCAACTAATGCAAAAGCAAGGTTTCCTGCTGTGTATTCGTGAGCACAATAGATGTTAGTTTCATCCGGTAATGAAGCTATCTTTTGTAATGAATGAAACATTTGTGCTGGTGTACCTTCAAAAATACGACCACAGCCAGCAGAGAATAATGTATCACCGCAAAATAGTTTTTCATCACCGACATAAGCAACATGACCTAAAGTATGTCCAGGGACACTAAGCACCATAAAGCGTTCACCAAAGATATCAACTTGATCGCCATCTTCGACAGGACGAGTGATACCAGGAATTGGCTCATCATTGGGACCAACAACTTTTATGGCAGGGAAGCGACGTTTTAATTCACTAATGCCACCGACATGGTCATGATGATGGTGAGTAATCAGAATTGCATCTAGAATTAAATTATCTTTTTCTATTGCCTCAAGAACCGGCGTGGCATCCCCTGGATCAACAACGACACAATGATTGTCTGGGTTTTGAATCAGCCAGATGTAATTGTCTTTAAATGCGGGTATGCTTTTAACAGTTAACATGAATTTTGTCTCCAGCCCTATCAGGTGTTGAGCAGTATCTTATGAAGCCAGCGCGTACAGTAACACACATTGAAGTTCCTTATACATGGTCGAATGTGATCAATGGTGAATGGGTAGCAGAATTACTACAGGCGCGACTCGACGAGTGGTGTCCTAAACTATTTGGCTATCATATGTTAAAGCTTGGCGGCCTCAGTGCAGAGCTGACCAGTAGTCATTGTAATATTCAACATCAAATTAGTGTTGATAAATTCAGTCCTAAACGAACTATTACGGCTGATGCGTTAGAGTTACCTTTTATTGAAAAATCATTTGATGCCTGTTTATTAATGCATCAATTAGATTATGCCGTTGATCCTCATGGATTATTGCGTGAAATTGATCGCGTGATGGTTGATGATGGTTACTTAGTGTTAAGTGGTAATAATCCTCTTAGCCTACTAGGTTTACGAGGACTATTGCCTTGGAATCGTAATCATGCGCCGTGGACAGGGAAAATGTATTTATCGTTTCGTATCAATGATTGGTTACGATTATTAAATTATGAAGTGGTATACCAAGAAACATTTGCTATTGTACCGGCGACTCGGCATCTTGCCTGTGCCGCATGGCTTGAGCATGTTTTATCGGAACCGTTATCTGCGGTGGGTAGTTTGTATTTTATTGTGGCACGTAAACGTACTTGCCCATTGAAATTGATCAAACCAACGTGGAAATTACGGCGTCAATTAGCGCCGCTACGTATTAATTGCCGTACTCAAGCTGAAGAAATAGAAACTAAAGCCCCGCCACGTTTATAAATCTAGGTTTAGTTTGGTTGGTAACCAGTATCTGCTTGAGTGGGATTTTCAGCGCCTGTACGCGCTAAAACATCACAACGTTCATTTTCCGGGTGTCCAGCATGACCTTTAACCCAATGCCATTGAACTTGATGACGTTGCGTTTCTTGATCAAGCTGTTGCCAAAGATCGGCATTCTTTACGGGTTTCTTATCCGTAGTTTGCCAACCTCGCTTTTTCCAATTATGGATCCATTGCGTAATTCCCTGACGCACATATTGACTGTCAGTGGTAAGATCAACGCTGCATGGTTGTTTTAAACTTGCAAGTCCCATAATAGCGGCAAGCAGTTCCATGCGGTTATTGGTGGTCATTAAATAGCCACCACTAAGCTCTTTTTCGTGTTGTTTATATCTTAATACCGTGCCATAGCCGCCGGGACCAGGATTACCTAGACACGAACCATCGGTGAAAATTTCTACCTGCTTTATCATAGTGGGTAGTTTTGCCTTAGATAAAAACTTAAGTTTGACATATTAGCGACTATGAAAGCCACAAACCAACGCATTATTGTATTTGATACAGAAACAACGGGTATGAACAAGGCCGGCCCTCATTATGAAGGCCATGGTATTGTCGAAATCGGTGCAGTTGAGATCATTGATCGAAAATTAACCGGTAATTCGTTCCATGTTTATATCAAGCCTGATCGAACTATCGATCCAGAAGCTATTGCTGTTCACGGTATTACCGATGAATTCTTACGTGATAAGCCAGTGTATGCTGATATTCATCAAGAGTTTATGGATTTTATTGATGGAGCAGAACTTGTCGCACATAACGCGTCGTTTGATACCGGTTTTATGGATTATGAATTCCATAAAATGGGCGCAAACATCGCGAAAATAGAAGATATTTGCCACGTTACCGATACGCTAGCCATGGCCAAAAGGCTGTTTCCTGGTAAACGTAACAATCTTGATATCTTATGTTCACGTTATGGTATTGATAATTCTCATCGAACCTTGCACGGCGCATTACTCGATGCTGAGATCCTAGCTGACGTTTATTTGATGATGACCGGTGGTCAAACGTCATTACGTTTAAGCAGTGGCAATGATTCAACAACTGAGAGCAGTATTCGACATCTGGGCAATAACCGAAAAGTATTAAAGGTTATCTATGCATCTGCCGATGAACTAACAGCACATCAAGATAGGCTTGATTTGATTGGTAAAAAGGCAGACGTTATCTGGCGTCTTTAGAGGCATTATATTGCGGCGATTATGGTTACTTATTTTCTATGTTCCGCTTTGTGCTTGGATGCAAATATCGAGTGCTTGGGCGCAAACGGAGACGAGATTAACGTGGCTTGATAATCGCTTTCGCGTTGATCCGGCGATTGAGCAAATATCATTTATTGTTACACGTGAGCAACCGAGTCAATCGGTAGTTTTGGTTGCTCCCGATGGACGAAAGTATTATGCAAATCGTCATTCTAAGACAATGTCGTGGTATACCGATAATGGGATGGATATTGTTTCGATTAACCATCCCATGGCTGGGCCGTGGCAAGCGTTAGGTAAAGTGTCAGCTAATAATGGCATTAGGTTTATTTCTAATATTCAACTACAAGCTGAAACATTACCCTCCCAATTGTATCAAACGGAAGTATTAAAATTTAGTGCACAACTGACTCAAAATGAACAACCATTACTGTTACGTGATTTTTTAGATCGCGTGCAATTGAAGGTGATTTTTTATCCGCTGACATCCATATTATCGAATGAATCGAATGAATCTGCACCGATTGAGGTGGGACAATTTTCGGATGATGGCCAGAAGTATGATGAAGTCGCGGGTGATGGCATCTTTACTGTGGCACTGAATGTGGATGTTGAACCCGGTAAGTATCGCGTTGAAATTGCATCAATTAATGGGGTGTTTAAACGTGTAGTCGAGCAAACGGTGCTCGTTTATCCGACACCAATCATTACGTCATTTGTACAAAGTCATCAACCATTAACGCCGCATAGCGTTGACATTGAGACGAAAGCCGATCAAATGCTTGCGGGGTCATTGGCTGCTTATCTTGTGGTTAAACAACCCCAGCAAAAGCCGACAATTATCCAACAAAGCTCTCACCTTCAACAATCACACTTAGTGCTCTCATGGCCTAATGATGCTCAGATAGGTAAGGCATGGTGGCGTGGTTGGGCTTATGTGACCGATTTATTGACTCAGCGAGAGTTGGTATTTCGTTTGCCTCAACAAAATTATACCCAAGTTGCTGCCGTCGCTGTTGATTTTAGTGTGTCTTTAGCGCAGCAACAGGCAAAAAGGCAGTTAATTGTTCTTCATGAGCAACAACAACAACGGTTATTTTGGGTTGTCGTTACCAATATCGTCATCGTTATAAGTGTGCTGGTGGTGTTATTGATATGGCGACGTAAACGAGTCGTTCAGAGTGATTTAATTGTGCCTAAATAAGCAAGTGATGCTCAGAGACTTTTGCTTTTGAACGTCACAATGATGCGCTTATTTAAGCGGCACTATCAATTGAGGCTGTGGTTTGAAGCGGGTTAATCGCTAATTGTGTTGGATCAAAGTCATCAACATTAATGGTGTCTAACCGTCCTACTTCTGCTCGGTGAAGTAATTGCGCTTCTTCGGTGGTGATGACGCCGAGTTCTAATCCTATTGCTGCAACCTTACCTAATTGCATGAACGGTAATAGTGTCTTCGCGGCTTGACAGACACGATCATAAATTGGTTCTGCTGCGAGAATATCAACTAGAGCGACCTCCATCATTCCAACTGCATTATTTGCTGTTGCTTCTAAAAATTGACCGCGACCAATACGATCTCGCGTAGCTGATGGCGTTTGAATTAAGTGTGCCAGTTGGTGATCTAATTCATCACTCGGTTGGCGGCGACGTAATCCCATCGGTAAAACAATGAATCTTAACCCACGAGCAATAGCTTTATTAGGGAAATTAGCTAAAAAGTTATCAATAGCAACTTCTGTTTGATAAAGCGCATCTTGTAATCCCCAGTGTACTAACGCGATGTCATCTTGTTGCTGACCTTCATCGGTATAACGTTTTAGTGTGGCTGAGGCTAAGTATAATTGACTTAATACATCACCTAAGCGGGCAGATAATCGCTCTTTACGTTTAAGTGAGCCACCCAATGTTGCCATTGAGATATCGGCTAATAATGCGAGGTTTGCGCTATAGCGATTCATTTGTTGATAATAGCGATAGGTTGCATCTTTGTGGGGGGCTGATGAGCCTCGACCATCGGTTAAACCTAACCAAAAACTGCGTATTATATTGCTAAAAACAAACCCAATATGACTAAATACTGCATTATCAAAACGATCAAGTGCACGTTGTGGATCGTCGGTATAAGCGGCATTAATTTCATTAAGTACATAAGGGTGACAACGAATAGCGCCTTGCCCAAAAATGATCATTGAGCGGGTTAATATATTCGCGCCTTCAACGGTAACAGCAATAGGGGCACCTTGATAACTTCGAGCAAGAAAATTACGAGGCCCCATACAAATCCCTTTTCCTCCGACGATATCCATCGCATCAATAATGCTTCGTTGGCTACGATGGGTGCAGTGGTATTTAACGATGGCTGAAATAACCGAGGGCTTTTCACCTAAATCTATACCCGTGACGGTTAATGTTGTCGCAGCATCAAGTACATAAGCATTACCGACAATACGCGCTAAGGGTTCTTCAATGCCTTCCATTTTACCTATTGGTAATTTAAATTGACGACGAATACGCGCATAAGCACCGGTTGCCATTGCGGCTGTTTTTAAACCGCCGGTGGTGTTTGACGGTAAGGTGATACCTCGTCCAACAGACAAGCATTCAACTAACATTTTCCACCCTTGGCCAGCCATAGTTTGGCCTCCAATGATGAAGTCAATTGGAACGAATATTTTATCACCTTGGGTTGGACCATTTTGGAAGGGAATATTAAGTGGAAAGTGACGACGGCCAATCTGAACCCCATCAAGATCGGTTGGGATTAAGGCGCAGGTGATACCAAGATCCTTTTTTTGACCAAGTAAAAAATCGGGATCAAATAATTTAAAGGCTAAGCCTAACACGGTAGCGACTGGGGCTAAGGTGATGTAACGTTTATTCCATGTCAGCTCCATTCCCAGTATTTCTTCACCTTGCCAGATGCCTTTTTTGACGATACCAAAATCAGGAATAGATCCTGCGTCCGAACCAGCTTCTGGGCTAGTTAGAGCAAAACAAGGAATTTCATCACCCGCAGCTAGGCGTGGTAAGTAATAATCTTTTTGTGCTTCAGTGCCGTAGTGTTGTAATAACTCTCCTGGACCTAAAGAGTTTGGTACACCAACCGTTGAAGATAAGACCGCTGACACTCCGGTTAATTTTTGTAATACCAGAGATTGTGCATAAGCTGAAAACGCTAATCCGCCATATTGCTTTTTAATGATCATGGCAAAAAATTTATGCTGTTTAAGTTGTTGCCATACTTCAGGCGGCAGATCGGCGAGATCATGAGTGATATGGAAATCATTGACCATACGGCAAATATCATTGACTGGACCCTCTAAAAAAGCGTGTTCTGCTGGCGTTAGGGTCGGAGCTTGAATGGCATGAAGTTTGTTCCAATCGGGGTTACCACTAAAAAGATCCGCTTCCCACCATACCGTACCTGCGTCAATTGCTTCTTTTTCGGTCTGTGACATTTGAGGTATGATTTTTTTAAAATGTTTCAGTGCTGATTGAGTAATAATTTTTTTACGTAAGATGGCAATATTTAGGGGGAGAGCAATCACGGTAAACGTTAACCAGCTAATAATTCCTGTAACATTTGCTAAGGTACCTAAGACTAATAATGCTGCAATAGTGACAGTGAAAATATGGCGAGATAGTCGGTGATAAGCAAGGATGCCAAGCACACAGATAAAGCTAATTAAGTATATAAATGTCAACATAGCGATTCTCCGCAATCATATAGCAGTACAGTGTATTGTATATAAAGAAGGTTCGTTCTTTGGTCATATTTTTAGCACAATATTACGAGGTGTTTTTTTTAGTATGGCGGCCTTTAAAATCAAGGTAAGAGGTCTAACCACTCATAATTGATTGTAAGTTATTTTTTAAATAAATGTAAAATATTTAATTGTTGAATCAATGGTGGATGAGAACGTAAAAAACACCAAAACAGCGGTTTTACTTGCATTGATCGAGATCATTAGTGAATTTATTTTCACTTGCGAATTATTAGTGAAGCGTTAACATATAGCACTATTGTGATACCGTTCACGTTATTAGAATTGTATGTTTTTTATACGGCCAATAAGTGAATGGTATTTCCGTTTGTTGCCTTTCCCGATTTCCGACTGACAGTTGCCCGCCGGACCCTCTTTCGGGTTGACATCAATGCCTATTTTTTTATGTGCAAATAAGCACAGGGGTTTTGTTGTGTTGATTTTTCAAGCTCTTTCTAAATCGTGGAAACAGGGATATACCCTTTCCAAGCTGCGTGCCGATTTAGTATCTGGTGTTACTGTTGGTATTGTGGCTATTCCATTAGGTATGGCATTATCAATCGCTGTTGGTGTTCCTCCTCAACATGGTTTGTATACTGTTATCGTCGCTGGTTTTTTAGCAGCGTTATTGGGTGGCTCACGGTTTAATATTACCGGTCCAACAGCGGCTTTCGTTGTAATATTATTGCCGATAACACAGAAATACGGTTTATCAGGATTAATGCTAGCGACCATGATGTCTGGTGTTATTTTACTACTGATGGGCATCTTTCGTTTGGGGCAATTGGTCACTTATGTGCCTTATCCTGTAACGACAGGTTTTACAGCTGGGATTGGTTTTGTTATTGCTTTTCTACAGCTAAAAGATCTGCTTGGTTTGCATGTTTTAGGCAGTCCTATTCATTTTCCTGAAAAAGTGATGGCGTATTCACATGCGATCTCAACCACTAATTATGCCGATACATTGGTTGGTATTATTACGATTCTGACATTTATTGTCTGGGCAAAACTGAAAACCCGAATTCCACCCCATTTAGTTTCTTTATTAGTGGGTACAGTTTTAGCACTAGCTTTAAATCACTTTAGTCTTGAGCACGTAACGTTACTCGGTGAAAAATTCAGTTACACCATTGGTAATATTATTGGCCATGGTATTCCTCAAGAAGCACCACAGTTTTTACCACTATGGCAATCAAGTACTTTTAACTGGGCAACAATGATTGAGTTAATGCCATCAGCGTTAACGATTGCAATTTTAGGTTGTATAGAGTCTTTATTGTGTGCCGTAGTTGCTGACGGTATGACCAGTACTAAACATAATCCGAATGCGGAATTAGTTGGTCAAGGTATTGCGAACATTGTTGTACCATTCTTTGGTGGTATCCCTGCAACGGCGGCTATTGCTCGTACTGCGACCAATATTCGTTCTGGCGCTTTTTCTCCAATCTCTGGCATTATTCATGCGATTTTTGTTTTAGCTGCAATGTTAGTATTAGCACCTGTATTGTCTTATGTACCAATGAGTGCCTTAGCCGGTTTACTTATCATGGTGGCATGGAATATGTCAGAAGCACCACACTTTGTACACACATTAAAAGTGGCACCTCGTCGTGATGTTGCTGTTCTAATGACATGTTTTATTTTGACTGTTGCATTTGACATGGTTGTTGCAGTAATTGTTGGCTTATTATTAGCTGGCGTATTGTTTATTCAACGTATTGCAAGCTTAACTACGGTTACTATTACTGATGATAAACATCCGCACCTTAATTTCGGTAGTGATGTTGTGGTGTATGACATTAATGGTCCGTTATTTTTTGCTGCGAGCGAAAAAGCATTCTCTGTAATTGAGCATGCAACAATGGAAACACGTGCCGTTGTGCTTGATTTTAGCGATGTATCAACGATTGATATCACAGCTATTCATGCTTTTGAATCCGCATTGGATCGGTTATCTACTTTACCTGTATATTTGCTAGGGGTACTACCGCATGTTGAACGTAAATTGGAGCATGCAGGTGTATTTGAACTGACAAATCTTCATTTAGTGCAGTCAATTACGCAATTGCAGCAAATTTTAGTGGTTAATTCCGACAAAGCATCAGATCAAGAGTCGACACTGTAAGTTATTTGTATGTAAACTGCGATTATTGATGTATTACACCATCAAGCGAGCATATTGCTCGCTTGATTTGTATTTAATGGAAAACATTGAGAGAGCAGCTTATGTATAAAGATCTGATCCACAGCGAATTGACTGATGCCGCTGACGTCCTAAACCGTTTTTTAAATGATGATAAGAACTTAGCAGATATTGAAGCGGCGGCTAAATTGTTAGCTGATTCATTTAAGCAAGGTGGAAAAGTATTATCATGCGGTAATGGTGGTTCTCATTGTGATGCGATGCATTTTGCTGAAGAATTAACCGGTCGCTATCGAGATGATCGCCCAGGTTATCCTGGAATTGCAATTTCAGATCCGAGCCATTTATCTTGTGTCAGTAATGATTTTGGTTATGAATATGTATTTTCTCGCTATTTAGAAGCTGTCGGCGCTAAAGGCGATATATTGTTTGGATTATCAACCTCAGGCAACTCTGCCAATATTCTGAAAGCAATTGAAGCGGCGCAAGCTAAGGGAATGAAGACCATCGCCTTAACAGGTAAAGATGGCGGCAAAATGGCAGGATTGGCGGATGTTGAAATTCGAGTTCCACATTTTGGTTATGCCGATCGCATTCAAGAAATTCATATTAAAATTATTCATATTTTAATTATGTTAGTTGAAAAAGAAATGGAAAAATAATCGTCGATTGGTTATAAATAAATCAAATAATAACAATGATTATTGATCTTTAAATAAGCATGATTCAGCAAAAAGAGCAGAAATAAAAATGTGTGAATTATTAGGCATGAGTGCCAACGTACCAACAGATATTTGTTTTAGCTTTACTGGTTTAATGCAGCGTGGTGGTAATACAGGACCACACCGTGATGGTTGGGGAATTACCTTTTATGAAGGTAAAGGATGTCGAACGTTCAAAGATCCTAATCCAAGCTGTCAATCACGTATTGCCGAGTTGGTGCAACAATATCCAATAAAGAGTCATGCTGTTGTGAGTCATATTCGTCAGGCTAATCGTGGTGGGGTGAGTTTAGAAAATACGCATCCTTTTACGCGTGAGCTATGGGGTAATTATTGGACTTTTGCTCATAATGGTCAACTGACAGGTTATGAGCAATTAGTGACTGGCCGCAATCAAGCGGTGGGTGATACTGACAGTGAAATTGCATTCTGTTGGTTAATGAACCAGTTAGAGATTCGTTTCCCGGTCTTGCCCGCTGATATGACGCCAGTGTTTGGTTATTTTGCGGAGTGTTGTGACACATTACGTCAATTGGGTGTGTATAACATGCTACTGAGTAATGGTGAGTATGTACTAACTTATTGTACTAATAACTTACATTGGATCACTCGTCGAGCTCCGTTTGGTAAAGCATCATTAATTGATGAAGACGTAACAATTGATTTTCAACGTGAAACAACCGCCAATGATGTAGTAACGGTCATTGCTACTCAGCCGTTAACCAATGATGAAAATTGGCAGAAGATGGTAAGTGGTGAATTTCGTGTATTCCATTTTGGTGAAGTGGTTTATGATGCAATTGCAGTAGATGTTAGTACTTGCTAACGGTAGTGCCCGCTATTAGTAACAGATAATAAAAAGGCGATCTCAATGAGGTCGCCTTTTTTAGATAAATAGATTAAGTCATTACTGTGCAGCATAGCCTTGTGGTGGCAGTTTGTTACCATCTAG
Source organism: Photobacterium carnosum (assembly GCF_021236965.1). Lineage (NCBI taxonomy): Bacteria > Pseudomonadati > Pseudomonadota > Gammaproteobacteria > Vibrionales > Vibrionaceae > Photobacterium > Photobacterium carnosum. The sequence goes on from NZ_WMDN01000026.1 coordinate 14,858, forward strand.
CACCGCATCACCATTTTGCATTAATAATCGCTGACTCAGTAGCCATTGGATCACTAATGGATAGATATTATGTTCTTGTCGTTGTACTCGTTCAATAACATCATCGACACTGTCTGTTGTGAAAATTGGCACTTTAGCCTGTAAAATAACGGGGCCACCATCTAACTCTTCGGTAACGAAATGGACACTGGTGCCATGTTCTGTGTCTCCCGCATCAATAGCGCGCTGGTGGGTGTTTAATCCCGTATATTTAGGTAACAAGGAAGGATGAATGTTAAGCATTTTCCCTTGATAATGGTTGACGAAATCTGCAGATAAAATCCGCATAAAACCCGCTAACACAATCACATCAGGCTGATAAGCATCAATTCTTTCAATCAGAGCTTGATCATAATCTTGGCGGTTGGCGTAATCAGTTACAGCAATAGAAAGTGTCTCTATGTTGGCAAATTGGGCTCGCTCAAGGCCATAAGCATCGGCTTTATTTGAGATCACAGCAGCAATACGGCTATTTTTGATGATGCCATTGGCACAACTATCAATAATCGCTTGTAAATTAGTGCCATTTCCTGAGATTAAGACAACAATATTATGCATAGCTTTAGTTAATCTCTACTTGCTCTTCACCGACTGCGGCTGTAGCAATTTCACCGAGCAGCCAAGCATTTTCGCCTTCGGCCTGTAAAATTTCAATTGCCAGTGCTGCTTGTGCTGGTGGTAAAGCAATCACTAAACCGACACCACAGTTGAAGGTTCGGTACATTTCATAGGTATCGACATTACCCGCCTGTTGTAACCAGTTAAAAATAGCAGGCCATTGCCAGCTGTTGCCATCAACAACGGCTTTAGTACCTTGTGGTAATACGCGTGGGATATTTTCCCAGAAACCACCACCAGTAATGTGAGAAATGGCATGAATATCACAGTTCTCAATCATTTTTAGCGCTGATTTGACATAAATTCTAGTGGGTGTTAATAAATGTTCAGATAGTTTTTTACCGTCAAGATCTTGATTAAGATCTGCTTGGGAAATTTCTAATATTTTACGAATTAATGAATAACCGTTTGAGTGGGGACCACTTGAACCGACAGCAATAAGTGCATCGCCAGCAGTGACTTTTGAACCATCAATGATGTCAGCTTTTTCTACCACACCAACACAGAACCCCGCGACATCGTAATCTTCGCCATGGTACATGCCCGGCATTTCAGCAGTTTCACCACCGATGAGTGCGCAACCTGATTGAATACACCCTTCACCAATCCCTGCTACAACGCTGGCTGCAGTATCGATATCCAGTTTACCTGTGGCGTAATAGTCTAAGAAAAACAATGGTTCAGCACCTTGTACAATCAGATCATTAACACACATGGCCACCAGATCAATACCAATGGTATCGTGCTGTTTTAGATCTATAGCAAGGCGAAGTTTAGTTCCTACGCCATCAGTTCCTGACACTAAAACGGGTTCTTTATATTTAGTTGGTAATGAACATAAAGCACCAAAACCACCAATCCCCCCCATAACTTCAGGGCGATGAGTGCGTTTAACTACGCCTTTAATACGGTCAACTAACGCATTACCAGCATCAATATCAACACCAGCATCTTTGTAACTAAGAGAAGAGTTTTTGTTGCTCACAGATGATCCCTCAAACGCATTAAAGTAAAAAACCAACATATAATAACAGCAGTTATTATAGTAAGGCAAACGTTTGCGTCAAATTGTGAGTGTGGCTATTTTTTAGCCAATTAAACATTTGATACTATCGGCAATCGATTGGCTTGGTATATAATGCTGCGATTTTTATATTTTTTTATAATTTAGTTCCCAGGAGTCGAGATGAAAGTCGTTGAGGTGAAACACCCGCTGGTTAAACATAAGATTGGTCTTATGCGTGAAGGTGATATTAGCACTAAGCGTTTTCGCGAATTGGCAACCGAGGTTGGTAGCCTATTAACGTATGAAGCGACTTCAGACTTCGAAACAGAAAAATTGATCATTGAAGGTTGGAATGGTCCAGTTGAAGTTGATCAACTAAAGGGTAAAAAAGTGACTGTAGTGCCTATTCTTCGTGCCGGTTTAGGTATGATGGATGGTGTATTAGAGCATATGCCAAGTGCACGTATCAGTGTTGTTGGTATCTACCGTGATGAAGAAACGCTAGAGCCTATTCCGTACTTTAATAAATTAGCGTCGAATATTGATGAGCGTATTGCATTGGTTGTTGATCCAATGCTGGCGACTGGCGGTTCAATGATTGCAACGCTTGATCTATTAAAAGAACATGGCTGTACGCAATTTAAGGTATTGGTACTTGTTGCTGCGCCTGAAGGTATTGCGGCTTTAGAAAAAGCGCACCCAGATGTAGAGCTATACACAGCGGCTATTGATGAAAAGCTAAATGATAAGGGTTACATTATTCCTGGTCTTGGCGATGCGGGCGATAAAATTTTCGGTACTAAATAATTTTAGTATTGATTATCGCTGATATAAAAAACCGGACCAAGAATGTCCGGTTTTTTTTATTTTAATTGGTCGTCTATAAATGACAATTGTTGTAATTATAGATGTTCAGTATCTTCAATTTGTGCATTATCAACCACATTAGTTTCACCTAAATCTTGTGGTAGAATCAGGTTCAATAAAATAGCAACAATACCGCATAGGCTCACACCTTGTAAGCTAAATTCACCGATACCAAATGCCATTCCACCAATACCAAATACTAATGTTACGGCTACAATCACGAGATTGCGGGCTTTATGTAAATCGACTTGATTTATTATCAGAGTATTTAATCCAACCGTTGCAATCGAACCAAATAATAAAATCATTATGCCGCCCATTACTGGTACTGGAATAGTTTGCAGTATTGCGCCTAATTTACCAACAAATGCTAAAACAATTGCAGTAACCGCTGCCCAAGTCATGATGACAGGATTAAATGCTTTGGTCAGCATAACGGCACCTGTGACTTCTGAGTAGGTAGTATTAGGTGGTGCACCAAGAAAAGAGGCGACAATTGTTGCAATGCCATCACCCGCCATTGTACGGTGTAAGCCTGGTTTTTTGAGGTAATCTTTTCCTGTTACATTAGAAATAGCTAAAATATCACCGACATGTTCTACCGCAGGTGCAATTGCTACTGGAATCATAAACAAGACAGCATTGATATTGAATTCAGGCAAGGTGAAATTAGGAACAGCCAGCCAACTTGCTTGTACAACAGGTGTGAAATCAATAACACCAAAACCAAGACTAGTAACGTAACCTGCTGTAATACCGCCGACGATTGGAATTAATTTTAGAATACCTTTAGCAAAAACACTTAAGGTAATAGTGACCGTAAGGGAAATCGCTGAGATCCATAAAGCAGTATCGTGAGCGATTAATTGCACGTCACCGCCGCCAGTTTTACCTACTGCCATATTCACTGCCGCGGGTGCTAATCCTAAACCGATCACCATGATGACTGGACCGACAACAACGGGAGGTAATAAGCGATGAATAAACCCAACACCACGAATCTTGATGATACCGCCCATGATGACATAAACCACGCCCGCCATCATGAGACCCCCCATAGTGCTTGCAACACCCCATGTTTGGATGCCATACATCATAGGAGCAATAAAGGCGAAAGATGAGGCTAGAAAAATGGGTACCGATCGTTTAGTGACGACTTGAAATAAAAGTGTGCCAGCACCTGCGCCAAATAAAGCCACATTAGGATCCAGTCCTGTTAATAACGGAACCAGAACTAATGCGCCAAATGCTACAAATAGCATTTGTGCACCTTGAAGAACCTGCATCATGATATTCATCTCTAAGTAAAAAAAATCGCGCAATCCTATCACGAAAGCAAACGATAACCTAGATTAATAAAAGACGAAAAGTACCTGTAATTGCTCGAATTTAGAACGAATGGCGTTTTGTTTGCATATGAGTGATCTTTGCACTATTAAAAATGTGAGTTATAAAATGATATTGCTGAAATTGTCGAATAATTTTCTCATTCTCTGCGCTATGATACGGCACCAATGATAAAGCCTGTTGTCTGCTTTAATAGGTCCATTTTTTTGAGTTAACCATGAGTCTTACTATGTTGCGATTTGCATTATTATTTTTAGCGGTATTGGTATTGCCGGTACAAGCTGCGACGGTAAATGATCTTTATCGAACCCAAGTTACTTTGATCGGAAGTGACCAACAAGCCGATCAAGCTGCCCGTGAACAGGGATTAGCAAATGTGTTGGTAAAAATATCAGGTAATACTGATATTTTAAATAACGCTACGATTAAAACTGCGATTACTAATAGCGGTCGTTATGTTAGTCAGCTTGGTTATAGTCAAGTTGATGGTCAACGCGCTATTAATTTAAGCTTTGATAAAAACCAAATTAAACAATTATTGATTAAATCAAAAGCGAGTATTTGGAAAGAGCAACGTCCAAATATTTTAGTGTGGATGGTCGATAATGATGGCCAGCAACGTAATATTCTGTGGGATCAGTCAACCAATGCGTTGGTTAACGACACTAAACAAGCCGCTGATAGTCGAGGTTTACCATTAACGTTCCCTGTGGGAGATATAACGGATGAAACGGCTGTAAATGCGTCAGATTTATGGGGTGGTTTTATTGATCCTATTGCTGTGGCAAGTACGCGTTATCATGCGGATGGATTATTATTGGTGAAAGCGCAACAACAGCCAGACGGAAATGTTAGCTTAAATTGGCAGTTTTATCCGCAGCAACCAAGTAAGATTGCAACGGCAGAAGTACAACCGATTACAGGTACAACATCTGGCACATTGGCACAATCATCAAATAAGATGATTAATCAAGTGACGGATTACTTAGCTAATAAATATGCCGTCGTTTTAGGTGGTGTTGCTGGTGGTAAAGTTAATATTGAAGTTGATAATATTCAGTCAACTGAAAACTTTTTTGCTCTAGAAAAAATGCTTAATGGTTTAACGACTGTGAACAGTGCTAATGCCATGAGAATTAAAGGCGATAGTGTTATTTTTCAATTAAATCTTCAAGGTTCTGAGCAGGCATTCCATCAAGAGATTAGCCATGATGATCAAGTGCGTCAAACTCAATCAGCAATAGCTTTTGCTGCTGATCCTGTCGTGTCGACTACCTCTGCAATAATCCCCGTGACAACTGATACTGTCAGTGCTGTACCATCAGTGACTGCTTCAAGTGCATTAACCGTAACGGCACAAAATATTTATTCTTGGAATAGTTAATTACATATTAACAAAGTAATTAGATGACGTTATTTTGAGTAAAATAAACAACCTCAGTATATTCAGTGCTGAGGTTTTTTTTATCACATTTTAGTGCTAACGATTAATCGTTATAGCGCGCATGCTCTTCACGCTCAACTTGTGATAATCGTTTTAATTTAATCCCTAGTTCTTTAGCCCGCAAACGCGCAAAAAGAATGTTACTAATAAAACATACACTAACGATAATCAACTCGATGGCAGCTAATCCTTGTTCACCATCATTGAGGACGATAAGCGTGACGGCATGCAGAACATAAAACATTAGAATAAAATTTGCCCATGCATGGGTATAAGGTTTTGCAGCAAATATTCCGGGTAAGGGTAATAATAAGGGGATGACCCATAACGCGGTGATGATGAATGCGGATAATTGAGGATGAGACGATAGTTGTAATTGCCATAGGCTAATGAAAATAATCAAACTGCAATAATTGATCAATGCAGATTGACGAGCAAAATGTGTTAGTCGTTGCATTTTGGGCATGAAGACTCCTTTTTCTAGCCACTTAATTTACATGCTATGGTTGCTAAACGCCGTCCAATGGCTTGAGCAAGTGCTATTTCATCTGGGTGTAATTGTTTATTTGTACCGTTATTAATATGCGATGCGCCATAAGGTGTGCCGCCATGGTGCGTTGTATGTAACAACGGTTCAGAATAGGGAATCCCCACAATTAACATTCCATGATGTAATAGCGGTAACATCATTGATTGTAGCGTAGTTTCTTGACCGCCGTGTAATGATGACGATGAGGTAAACACGCAGGCAGGTTTTCCTATTAATGTACCGGATAACCATTCGGCACTAGTACTGTCTAGAAAGTGTTTGAGTGGGGCTGCCATATTGCCAAACCTAACAGGACTTCCCATCGCCATTGCTGAACATTGCTTGAGATCATCATGAGTGACAATGGGATCAGTACTTGTTTCTATCCGTGTCGATATTACTGATGTCGTCGGTGTTGTATGAATGTCTGCTACCGTTCTTAGTATCGCTTCACAGCCATCGACTTGTTCGATGCCACGGCCAATATGACGTGCTAATTGGCGCGTATTACCATGAAGACTGTAATAGAGCACTAAGATTTTAGTCATTATAAAATACTCAAAACATGCTCAGGTGGACGTCCCATTGCGGCTTTATCGTTGTCACTGTTAACCACAATTGGTCGTTCAAGTAATTTAGGGCACGATATGATTGCTTCAAATAAAGCGTGATCCGTTAGTGTTTCCGCATCGAGTTGTTGTTCTTTATATTGTTGTTCTTTAGTTCGCATCATCTCACGTACATTGCTATAACCGAGTTGACGGTAAAGTTGTTGTAGTTGTTCAATAGCGGGAGGGGTGTCTAAATAATGAATGACGGTTGGCGTAATACCATGCTCTGTCAGTAAAGCTAATGTTTCACGACTTTTTGAACAACGCGGATTGTGATAAATCGAAATAGTCATTGTTAATTCCTTATCAATAAAAAGAGCCACTAAAAAGAAGAACGTAAAGCTTCAAATTTGGCTTGTTGAAGGCGAAGTTGATCCAATCGTGCATCATAGCGCGCTTGATCGAGTGAACCTAGTTTTGCGCGTTGCGCCGCTTGCGTGTAGTTACTGATTGCCAGCCCCCATTGTGCCCGTAATGCGGCTAATTCACCCATTGCTGCGAGCTCACCATCACGTTTATTTTGTTTGGCATAATTTTGCGCTAATAATGCCCAGCCATTAATATCATTAGGTTGCTGATAACTATAACGGGTCAGTATGTTAATACTTTGCTGGTAACGTTTAGCTTCTAATAAAGCATTGGCTAAATTAAGTTGTAACACGCTACTCTCTGGTTGATATTGTAATGCGTTTTTTAAACGAGTGATCGCTTTATCATATTGTTTTTGATATAAATTTAAGTCTGTTTCCGCGTCGATGTAAAATAAATTATTAGGTTCAGCTGTAAGTAATGGCAACAATAATTGTTGAGCTTTAGCATACTGACCTTTATCGATATAGACCAAGCTCTTACCATAATTAAGTTCTTTATGTTGGTTGGCTGGTGCTTTTTTGAGTTCAGTATTAAACCAGTTTAAGGCTGATGTTTGGCTAAAACCGACATAGCGTGCCACCATACGTGATTTCGCCAACAGATAGTGTTCAGATGGTGGCAATCTAACGACTGAATAATTATTCGCACGTAAACGACTGTCTGTAATGCGTGATTCTGGTAATGGGTGACTAAGTAACATTGGGGGTAATTTAGTGGTATAGCGGTATTGTTCGGCTAAACGTTCAAAAAAATGTGGCATTGCTTGTGGATTAAAACCTGCCTTGGCGAGGGTAGATATACCGATGCGATCTGCTTCTTTTTCATTACTACGGGTATGGTTTAACATACCTTGTATTGATATCGCTGTTGTTGCGTGTAATGCTGCTATCCCCGCTTCAGGTGCTGCAATTACTAATAATAAAGAGCCTAGCATCGCTGCCATTGTCGCTGGGTTTTTCTTTGCTTGATCTTCTAAAGTACGAGCAAGATGGCGTTGAGTGACATGAGCAATTTCATGTGCGATAACTGACGCGAGTTCACTTTCCGTTTTAGCATGTAAAAATAATCCTGAATGGACTCCAATATTACCGCCAAATAAGGCAAATGCGTTGATCTCATAATTCTTAATCAAGAAAAAATCAAACGGCGTTTTAACACCATCAGCATTAGCAACTAATTTATGCCCAAGATCTTGGATATATTCTGATAATACGGGATCATTAATAATGGGACGACTGGCGCGCATTATTCGCATGTACATCTCACCATATTCAATTTCTTTATCAATAGTCAGCGTTGATGCTGCTGTCGTACCAATGTCAGGTAATGAAGAGGCGTTATTCGCTATAGCCGGCAAGCTAGTACTTAACAAGGCTGACAGTAAGATATAGGTTGGTGCTTTAGCAAATTGGAACATATAAATAATACAACCACCATGTCGATTAATAGGGGAAAACGGGGCAATTATCGATAACCTTCTGCATTGTTACGACAGCGAATTTTAGCTTAGGTTCGCTATTGTGATATTTCGCTTTGTGGTTATCTCGCTTATTCCTTGCGGTTAAGGTTACAATACGATAATGGATAATCACTGTCACGCAATTGGAATGGAAATCCTAACACTTGATCTCATGGCTCACCGTTGTCCATTAGCATTATTGATAGTAAAGCGAAAATGTCGCGATTTATTGTCGATCCAGAAACTTGAAATTAAGGTTTTAGCCGACGGCACTAAAATGGATATTATTCGTTATTTGAAAAACAATGGATTTATTCTTGATATACAGGCTGAAAATACCTATCAGCTGGTTATTTTTGTGAAAAAAGGACTGTAATTCTCATGCTGCATATGTTTAAAAGTTGGTATCAGCGCCGATTCTCTGACCCTCATGCTGTGAGTTTAATGATCATTTTAGCGGGGGCTTTTTTAACCTTATATTTCTTTGGTGGGTTAATCACACCATTGCTGGTTGCGATTGTGCTGGCGTATTTGCTTGAATCTCCCGTAGCACGTTTTACCCATTGGGGTCTGCCTCGTACATTTTCTGTTGCTATCGTGCTGATTATTTTTGCAGGGCTAATGGTGTTAGCTTTGTTTGGCTTAGTACCGACGATTTGGCATCAAATTACCAATTTAAGTGCTGATGTGCCGAAAATGTTTAATGATTTGCAGGTTTATGTCTCAAGTTTACCTGAACGTTATCCTGATTTTGTACAACCGCTTCAAGTGACTGTATTAACCGATACCTTACGTGAGAAAGTATTGACAGTAGGCGGTAGTGTAGTCAAAGGTTCATTATCATCATTAGTGAGTTTGGCGACACTCGGAGTCTATTTGATTTTAGTGCCATTATTGATTTTCTTTTTATTGAAAGATAAAGATATTATTTTACGTTCATTTATTGATGTTTTACCTAGTAATCGTCGTTTAGCGACTAAAGTAAGTGCTGAGATGAATCAACAAATCTCTAATTATATTCGCGGTAAAGTGATCGAGATCTTCATTGTTGGTATCGCGAGTTATATTGTTTTTGTTGTGATGGGACTTCAGTATGCTGCGCTACTTGGAGTATTAGTCGGTTTATCCGTACTAATTCCTTATATCGGTGCAGCAGCGGTGACAGTACCGGTTGCGATGGTCGGATTATTCCAATGGGGTTGGACACCTGAGTTTTGGTGGTTGTTAGCCGCTTACGGCATTGTACAAGCATTAGATGGCAATGTTTTAGTTCCCGTTCTGTTCTCTGAAGCGGTTAACTTACATCCCGTGGCAATTATTGTTGCGGTATTAGTGTTTGGCGGTTTATGGGGGTTCTGGGGCGTATTCTTTGCGATCCCATTAGCAACTTTAGTCAAAGCTGTGTGGGGCGCATTAGTGATGAAAGATAATACGCCTCCTGTTAGTTATTAACGTTATTAAGTAGTGTAAATACTAAAAAAAACCACAACGACTGATAACAGCCTTTGTGGTTTTTTTGTGATTAGATTACTGATTAAGGTAATCTAATACGACTTGATGATGATCTTTGGTTTTGAATTTATCAAACACGTGTTCAATCTTGCCATGCTCATCAATTAAGAAACTGATGCGGTGCAAACCATCATAAATTTTGCCCATGAATTTTTTCTCTCCCCACACGCCAAATTGATCAGCTACTGCATGATCTTCATCAGATAACAGGGTGAAGTTAAGATTATCGCGTTCAATAAATTTAGGTAAACGCTTAACAGGATCAATACTGATACCTAAAACAACCACGTTAAGGGCTTCTAGTTCAGCTTTACTGTCGCGTAAACCACACGCTTGAACGGTACAACCTGGGGTCATTGCTTTGGGGTAAAAATAAGCCAGTACTTTCTTACCTTTAAAATCACTTAAGCTGACGGGTTGGTCGTCTTGGTTGAGTAACGTAAAAGTGGGAGCGAGCATTCCTGCTGTTAGTGTATTCATGCAGCTGTCCTTTTAATAAGTCATAAACGTTAATATAACATGCGCTGTTATGGTGTGTTTTATGGGTAATTAATTAATGGTGCCCAATAAAATTGACAGTACCGTGAGCGTTTAGTTGGCTACAAAGCGTTTCATATTCTTGTTGTAAGCTCACTAAATTACAGTCTTCGGGTAAATTGGTACTGATTTGAAGCACTAATTGATTGTCGATATCAGTATGACCATTTTCAATGGTGTTGGCACTCAAGGTTGAGATGTCAATTTTTCGGCTAGCCATGAAATGGGTGAAATGTTTAATCAGCCCTGGGCTATCTTTTGCTTCAATATGAAAATCCGCCGTATATGGAAAGAAGCGAGCAATATGTTTATTGGTGCGTTTCATCACCGTGATTAAATCATGCTCTTGGCCTTTTAGTGGCAACGTTGATTCAATTCTTGAGATAGCATTGCTATTGCCAGAGAGCAACATAATTAGCGTGAATTCAGAGCCAAAAAGAGCGATTCGACTATCAACGATGTTACAGCCACTGTGCGCGACAAGATGGGTGATCTCATCAGTGATACCTGGTCGGTCAGTACCTACTGCGGTTATTACAAGGTAATGTTCCATATTTAGCGCCATTTTTTCGTGATCATTATTAGCATGTTAGCACAGACTGATTCTTCAAAAGAGCGCAAATCATCATCAATAATCACAAATTTTTTTATTATAATTGTGTAGTTAACAAGAATAATGACTCATCAAAACGTATTTTTAGTGTTAGAAACGTTAGACACAACCGACAAGCTTAAAATGAATACGATAAAGCGCGTCAGTTAATGGTTTTCAGTCACCCTTTGCTTGAGTTTATAGTCGTGCAAAAGTACCATGACTTACAAACTAGCTATATACCGTAACCATTTTTATTGATTGGTTGTTAATGTTATTAGTTTAGAATCGTTACGATATATAAAACAGGGGAGACGGATATGTTTTCAGGAAGCATGGTAGCACTACTAACGCCATTTGGTCCTTCAGGTGAAGTTGATTATATCGGCCTAAAAAAGCTGGTTGATCACCATATTGCAGCAGGTACTACGGCTATTATTGCTGTTGGAACAACCGGTGAATCGACAACATTAACGGTTGATGAGCACATTAAAGTTGTTTTAAAAACGTTAGAATATGTTGATGGACGTATTCCAGTTATTGCAGGTACGGGGGCAAATGCAACCCATGAAGCGGTAACGATCACTAAACTGTTTTCTGGTACTGGAATTGCAGCCTGTCTAAGTGTGACGCCATACTATAATAAACCAACTCAAGAAGGTTTATATCAACATTATAAAGCGATTGCTGAAGCGACTGATATACCACAAATATTATACAATGTACCCGGTCGTACTGCGGTTGACTTACTACCAGAAACAGTGGCGCGATTAGCAAAACTTGATAATATTATTGGTATTAAAGATGCCACGGGTGATATTACTCGCGTTAAAAAAACACGGGAACTTTGTGGCGCAGATTTTATCCAACTAAGCGGTGATGATGCAACGGCGGTTGATTTTGTTGCTGAAGGTGGTCATGGTGTTATTTCTGTTACTGCCAATATTGCAGCAGCAGCAATGGCGACAATGTTTAACCTTGCGTTAGAGGGGAACATTGACGCGGCTCAAGAGATCAACCAACGCTTAATGCCATTACATACCAAACTGTTTGTTGAAGCGAATCCTATTCCCGTTAAATGGGCCGCTTACCAAATGGGATTAATTGAACACGATAACTTACGACTTCCGCTTACTGTTTTAAGCGAATCACAGCAGCCTATTGTTAAACAAGCACTTGTTGATGCTAACGTATTATAATACGTAGTTATTTATTAGTCGTTGTAACAATCTAGGAGCGCAGGAGCATAAATGAATTATAAATACCGGCTAGCATTAGCTGCCGTCGTAGTGACAACTATCACCGCATGTTCTGGTGGTACAGACAGTCGTCGACAGGCCGCGCAAGATTTTAATTATCTTAATACGCCATCACTTGAAAGTTGGACGTTGCCGGCAGGTGCTCAACCTTTTAGTAATACAAACTATGCTATTCCGCAACGTGTGTATCAAGGTGAAGTAGGTACTAAGGTTGATATTCGTCCACCATTACAGGTGTTAGAGTTGATCCCTGGCGTAACCTCTGCGATTGATCAGCAAGGTGTAACGCTGTTTATGCCATCGTCAAATGGCCTTATGAAGATCTGGCGTGTAACACAACAGCTAATTACGGATAATAAAGTCGGTATTGTAAAACAAAGTGCTGATCGTATTGATACTGATTGGGTTTCTTGGACCAATGATGACGAAGACACTAAGATCAGTACTCGTTATACGATTGCAAAATCACCTAATATTAATAGCTACCGTATTACGTTAACTGATTGGCGTGAAAACGGAGAAGTTAAACCGGTTAGTGCTGATAATAAGCGTCGTTACAGTATTTTAATGACCAATTTAGTGATGTCGAAGTACGATAATATGGCTCGTGAGCAAGCGCGTTTAGCGGCTGCTGAGCAATTGAAAAATATTCCAGTGGTAATGGGTACGGATCGTAGTGGTCTACCGATTATTATTGCACGTGCACCATATGATGATATGTGGGAACGTTTACCGATAATGTTACAAAAATTAGGCTTTACCGTTGAAGATCGTAATCGTTCACAAGGTTTAATTGAAGTTAAATACCGTCAGCCTGATGATGCATTTTGGACTCAGTTAGGTACGAAACCAATGAATTTAACCAATGATAAATATCGTATTTTGGTTGGTGATTTAGGTAATCGTACTTCATTGAACATTACTGATAATGAAGGTAAACCAGTAACAGTTTCTGTATTAGATTCTATTGCTCCGGTATTTGGCGCTGCTTTTGCTAAATAATTAACCTGTTATCTCGGTTATTAAAAAACCGCTTTAGTTGATCACTAAAGCGGTTTTTTTATTGAAACTAACTAACGAATTAATTATTTAATTTCAACACCTTGGGCTTGTAAGTCGGCATGGTAAGACGAGCGGACAAATGGACCACAAGCGGCATGAGTAAAACCAAGATCTAATGCGATTTGCTTTAGTTCATCAAACTCTTCAGGCGGTACGTAACGTTCAACCGGTAAGTGATGACGACTTGGTGCAAGGTATTGACCAAGAGTTAGCATGGTAACGCCATGAGCGCGTAAATCTGTCAGTACCTGAATGATCTCTTCTTTTGTTTCACCCAGTCCCATCATGACGCCTGATTTTGTTGGTACTGTTGGATGAATTTCTTTAAATTTCTTTAATAGATCCAACGACCATTGGTAGTTCGCTCCAGGACGTGCCTTACGGTATAAGCGTGGGGCAGTTTCTAGATTATGGTTAAAGACATCTGGCGCTGTATCGTGAAAAATTTCTAGTGCACGATCCATGCGACCACGGAAATCTGGCACTAAGGTTTCAATATGAATTTGTGGGCTTTTTTCACGAATCGCATTAATACAATCAACAAAGTGCTGCGCACCACCATCACGAAGATCATCACGATCGACTGAGGTTACAACCACATAACGTAATTTCATATCTGCAATTGTTTGTGCTAAATGGCTTGGCTCTTCTGCATTGGGTGGTAATGGACGACCATGGGCAACATCACAAAATGGACAACGACGAGTACAAATAGCACCTAAAATCATAAAGGTAGCAGTACCGTGATTAAAACACTCTGCTAAATTCGGACATGATGCTTCTTCACAAACAGAATGAAGGTTGTTTTTGCGTAGGGCTGATTTTATTTCTTGAATGCGTTTACTGTCTGATGGCAGTTTTATTCTCATCCATGAAGGCTTACGTAGCACTTCTTTGGGTGCTTCTTCTTGGGCAACATTACGTACCGGAATTAATGCCATCTTATCTGCATCACGGTATTTAACGCCTTGTTCAATTTTAATTGGTTTGCTCATAGTTGATTGCTTTCCGTCATCCACTCGACCTGTGAGTAGTCGAGTAATTTTGTTAATTCTTCAATGAGTACCGGCTGAACTTCCATCAGTTCACTCGGGCCATTTAATGACGCGGTTTGCGTCATTTCCATTCCAGCATAGCCACAAGGGTTAATACGTTGGAACGGGGCCAAATCCATATTTATATTAAGTGCCAGACCATGAAAAGAGCAGCCGCGTCTGATCCGTAATCCTAATGAACATATCTTGCGATTGTCGACATAGACACCAGGTGCATCAGGGCGAGCATTAGATGTAATCCCAAATTGAGATAGCGTATTAATAATTGTGTTTTCGATGTGGCTGACTAGGTCACGAACACTGATTTTTTTTCTGCGTAAGTTAATCAATATATAAGCAACTTGCTGACCTGGACCATGATATGTCACCTGACCACCACGATCACTTTGAACGACTGGAATATCACCTGTGTTGAGCAGATGTTCTACCTTTCCAGCTTGACCTTGAGTAAAGACTGGGTGGTGTTCAACCAACCATACTTCATCAACTGAGTTATCAGTGCGGTCATTGGTGAATTGATGCATAGCATCAAAGGTAGTTTGATAATCACAACGGCCAAGATTTCTAATAATAAGAGATTTTTGCAAATTTGTGCCTATTTATTGATATAACGCAAAGCGTCATTTTATGACTGTGAACCAAGTCATTATACCTAAACTATCCAAAGATGCATGATTAACCCGTAATTCAGTGCTTATTAATAGTTTGCAGGGGGATATCGAAGGGGTAAAAGAAAGTAAAAGAAAAGAAAGATGAGGGGATAAAGAGAAAAATGGCGACCCAGAAGTGGTCGCCATAGAGTTTACTGCTATAGCACAACACGCACGATATCGATCGCACCAAGTTCTTTATACAGTGTTTCGATTTGTTCAACATTAGTTGCATTTACAGTAACAGAAACTGCGGTATAAGTTCCTTTACTGCTTGGCTTAGATGTTGGAACGTAATCGCCAGGGATCGTTTTTTGGATAACTTCAACAATACGATCTGCTAATTCTGGTTTATTTTCACCCATGACTTTGAAAGCAAAGCTACAAGGAAATTCCAATAGGTCTTTTAGTTTTGGTTGTTCTTGCTCTTGTTCTTGCATATAGAACTCCAGAGTTGCGTTTATTCAAATTTAGGCCGTGTTATGGATCACAAAACACGAAGTATATTGGCATCTTAATGCGTCATTAGTTGGAACACAAGAACACAATTGAAGAGAGAGTACGAGGTTATTGCAAAATAGGTATGCAAGCTTGAGAAGCAAAAAAAAGCCGCCATCGGCAGCTTCTTTATGAGTGTTTTTGGTCGTGATTACGGCTTAAAACCAGCTTTGTACTAACATCATTACATAATCAACCAAGCGACTAAAGAAGTTACCTTGCTGTACTTCAGTGAGTGCAACTAAAGGATATTGAGCAATATCAGTATCACCTAAGCGGTAATAAAGCGTACCCATTACTTCACCTTTTTTAATTGGCGCTTTAAGTTCTTTCGTTAGTACGAAGCTTGCTTTTAAATCTTTAGCTTGGCTACGAGGGAGCGTAACGTAAGTATTTTCATTTACACCTAGATTTACTTTATCAGTAGCACCCATCCAGACTTTTTCAGTCACAAATGTTTGATCTTTTTTATAAGGCGTTAATGTTGTAAAAAAACGGAAACCATAAGTGAGTAGTTTTTTGCTTTCAGCAAGGCGAGCATGTTTACTCGCGGTACCCATAACGACGGAAATTAGACGCATATCGCCTTCCGTTGCGGTGCTGACTAAACTATAACCGGCATTGTTAGTATGGCCTGTCTTTAGACCATCAACATGCATGCTTTGATCCCACAATAAACCATTACGGTTATATTGGGTAATGCCGTTATATGTGAATGATTTTTCATCGTAGATCTTAAATTCATTCGGAAGATCATGGATAAGCGCACGCGCAAGAACAGAAAGATCATAAGGGGTCGTGTATAAATTGGGATTATCTAAACCATGGACATTGGTGAAATGGGTTGATTTCAGACCTAGATTTTTTGCCCAACCATTCATTAATTCAACAAACGCTTGTTGTGATCCCGCAACGTGTTCAGCCATTGCCACACAAGCATCATTACCTGAATCAATAATGATGCCACGGTTAAGGTCTGATACTTTAACGGTTTTACCCACTTCTAAGAACATCTTTGATGAACCTGGAAAGTTTTTAGCCCATGCTTTTTTACTGATAACGACATTATCATTAGGAGAGATATTGCCATTTTTAATTTCTTGACCAATAACATAACTGGTCATCATTTTTGTTAGGCTCGCAGGCGCTAGTTTTTCATTTTGATTGTGACCAGCAATGATTTTGCCTGAGTTGTAGTCAATAAGAACATAACCTTTAGCCGCAATTTGTGGAGCTTCAGGTACTACTGCTGGTGATGCAGCAACAGTAGCTGAAGCCAGCAGAGTGGCGGAGATGGCTACAGAACGGAAAAGCACAGCTGTTTTCTTCATGATATATCTAACTTTAATTAATCTGTGGCTAAAAAGTGGGCTTACTATAACAGATAACATATTGGCAATCAGTGCTAGAACAGAAGTTTCCATCGTTCAGACATTAGGAGATTAAGATTAGCTTCGTGGTCATTGTTATGGGCACACGCTATAAAAAACCTATAGTTTTATGATTTCAATGAAAAAACTATAGGCTGTAAGTATGATTATGAAATAACGAGAAGGTTTAGTTATCGTTTTTCCGTGATCATAAATGCTTGTGGATAATGTTTATTTTTTATTTGAGCGAGCAATAAATCAGCATCTTTGTGATCTAAAAATGGACCTAAGCGAATACGGAAAATAGTCCGATCAGTGATTTTTTCAATATCAACACTGGTGCTGTAACGTTTTTTTGCTTCGCGCTGCATTTGATCCGCTTTTTGCTGACTATTAACCGCCGCTAATTGGATAAAATATTGGATTGGAATTGGTGCTTTCTTTATTTCAGCTTTCGTTGATGGTTTCGGTACGGTTAATACTTCAATTTTCACAGGAGCAGTACCATAGCTTATTACGCCCAATTTAGACGCTGCAGCCATGCTTAAATCAATAATACGGCCATCATGAAATGGACCACGATCATTAACGCGAACAATGATTGATTTATGATTGAGTGTATTTGTAACCCGTACAAAACTTGGTAATGGTAAGGTCTTATGTGCCGCTGTCATCGCGAACATATTATACACTTCACCATTGGCTGTTTTATGGCCATGAAATTTTTCGCCATACCATGATGCAAACCCTGTTTCGGTATAACCTTTGGGATTTTTAATAATATGGTAGCGTTTACCGCGTAGGGTATAGTCTTTATTTCCACCACGGCTATAAGCTTCGTAGTGGGGAGTAATTAATTTTACTTTTGAAAAATTAGGGATGACATTGGGTGCGCGATCATCTTTAAGAGAATAACGTCCTGCATTAGGATCATCAGTGTTGGGTTTGGTGACTTTAACGATTTTAACCACTTTAACTGGTTTAACCGTTGTATCTGGTTTTGTTTGTGGCTGTTGGGTTTGTTCAGGCGAAGAACTACACCCAGCAAGAATTAGGAAAAAAACTACAAATAGTGAACGCATTTATTAGGTCGCCTTCGACAACATTTTTCTATGAGTGTGAATGGACATTAGAATACCAAAACCAGCCATAAGAGTAACCATTGAGGTTCCGCCATAACTGACTAAGGGGAGGGGAACACCTACAACAGGTAATAATCCACTCACCATTCCGATATTAACAAAAATATAAACAAAAAAACTGAGCACGATACTGCCTGCCATCATACGCCCAAATGCTGTTTGAGCTCTGCTCGCAAGTAATAATCCTCGTCCAAGCACAAATAGATACATTGCTAATAAACCAATAACACCCGCTAATCCCCATTCTTCGGCTATCACCGCAAAAATGAAGTCAGTATTACGTTCAGGAACAAATTCTAATTGTGATTGAGTACCATGAAGCCAGCCTTTCCCAGTGATCCCTCCTGAACCAATGGCAATTTTTGATTGGATGATATGGTATCCCGCACCTAATGGGTCAGACTCTGGATTAAACAAGGTCATCACTCGAGTGCGTTGATAGTCATGCATCAGGAAGAACCATAACACAGGAATAAAGGCTGCGAGTAATACCAATGCACCAATTATCACTCGCCAGCTAATTCCTGACAGAAACAGAACAAATATCCCTGATGCGGCTATCAAAATCGAGGTGCCGAGGTCAGGTTGCTTGGCAATTAAAATCGTTGGCGTGAAAATTAACACTAATGCCACGAAGATATTGATAAATGTTGGCGGTAAAGGGCGGTTACCAATAAACCGTGCCACCATTAATGGTACTGCAAGTTTGATTAATTCTGAGGGTTGAAAGCGAATAAAACCGAGATTAAGCCACCGTTGCGCGCCTTTAGAAACTTCACCGAATGCAAGTACACTAACGAGTAGTAATAATCCGATTCCAAATAAATAGGGTGCCCATGCTTCATAGTGGCGTGGGGCAATTTGTGCGAGTAAAAACATGACCCCAAGTGATAACACCATTCGCATTGCTTGTCGTTCCATCATTGGCATACTTTGGCCGCTGGCACTGTACATTATCACCAATGAAAAACTCATAATGGCTAATAAACCGAGTAATAATGGAACATCAATATGTAAGCGATCACTTATACTTGGTTTTTCGCCAGTTGTTGCCATGATGCTCATTAACGTACTTCCGCAGTAGTTTTTGCAGGTGTTACCAATTGTGGAGGCAACTCAGTAATTGGTTTAATTAGCATATGGTCAAATATTTTTCGTGCTATAGGACCACCATTACTTGAACCACCGCCAGCATTTTCTAATACCATCGCGACCACAACTTGTGGTTTATCAAACGGTGCAAATGCAGTAAATAGGGCATGGTCACGTAAATGCTCTTCTAATTCATCGGCATTATATTTTTGATTTTCAGCTAAACCAAAGACTTGAGCTGAACCTGATTTACCACCCGCTTGATAGGGGGTGTTATAAAACGCTTTACGTGCTGTGCCACGGTTACCGTAAAGTACGCGGTGCATACCTTCACGTGCGATTTCCCATGTTTTTTGATCGACGCCAGTGATTGGTGAAAAATCTTTGAATTCAGCAGGTGCTTCTACATTGCCATCAATAATATTTTTAAGTAGGTGTGGACGATGTACAACGCCACTATTAACCAGTACGGAGGTTGCTTTCGCCATTTGTAATGGAGTTGCAGTCCAATAACCTTGGCCTATACCTACAGGAATAGTATCCCCTTGATACCATGGGCGCTTATGACGGGTTTGTTTCCATTCACGGGTGGGCATATTTGCTTTACTTTCTTCGTGAATATCAACGCCGGTATATTCGCCATAACCAAATTTATTCATCCAAGTTGAAAGACGATCAATACCCAAATCGTAGGCAACCTGATAGAAATAAGTATCGACTGATTCTTCAATCGCTTTATAAATATTGACTCGACCATGACCCCAACGCAGCCAGTCACGGAATTTACGACTGGTAGTATTCGGTATTTGCCACCAACCGGGATCATTACGGGTTGTATTAGGTGTGATCACCCCTTCCGTTAATGCAGCAACGGCAATAAAAGGTTTAACGGTTGATGCTGGTGGATAAATACCGAGCGTGACACGATTGACTAGAGGACGATCTGGATTATTCAATAAGGCATTATATTTCTTACTTGAGATCCCACGAACGAACAGATTAGCATCATAACTTGGGCTAGATACCATGGCTAAAATAGCATTATCTTTAGGATCTAATACCACGATAGAACCACGTTTATGTTTAATGATCTCTTTGCCTGTAACAGGATCAACAGTATGTTCAGTTAATAAGTTTTGAACATATTGTTGTAGTTTAATATCAATATTGATCTTGATATCTTTGCCTGGAATCGGGGGAATATATTTTAGGGTGCGGATCACGCGTCCACGGCTATTGACTTCAACTTCTTGGTAACCAGAAGTGCCGTGTAAGAGTTCTTCGTAATAACGTTCAACGCCCAATTTTCCCATATCACGCGTAGCTTTGTAATTACTTAGCTTTCCGGCTTTATCGAGTTTTTTAAGGTCACGATCGTTAATTTTAGCCACATAACCTAAAACGTGAGTTAAGGCATCCCCGTAAGGATAATAACGTTTTAGGTGGGCTTTAACTTCAACGCCAGGTAGGCGATGTTGATTGACCGAAAATAGGGCAACTTGTTTTTCGTTGAGGTGCTCAAGAATAGGGACTGATTTAAAACGACGTGTACGACGGCGTTCTTTTTGGAAATTAGTAATGTCTTCATCAGTAATGCCCATGATCTGTTTAAGATCGGCAAAAGTCTGATCGAGCTCAGAAACTTTTTCTAAGGTGATTTCAAGGCTGTAGATAGGCCTGTTTTCAGCTAATATCATCCCGTTACGGTCATAAATTAAGCCGCGATTAGGGGAGACTGGGACAATTTTAATGCGATTATCATTAGAGCGGGTTTGATAGTCCTGATGTTGTTCAACCTGAATATGGAACAGATTAAACAGCAGCAGGCCTACAAGTATTGCGATACCAATAAATGAGACAAGAGCTCGACGAAAAAACAGTGCCGACTCAGCGCGATGATCGCGGATCTGGGTTCGCTTTTGCCTCATTTATTATTATTCCCTGTGGTACGGATGGTTAGCCGTGACACTCCATGCCCGGTATAAGCTTTCTGCCATAACCACGCGCACCAATGGGTGTGGTAAAGTCAATGGTGATAATGACCAGCTTTGTTCTGCCGCTGCTTTACATGCAGGAGAAAGTCCTTCAGGTCCGCCGATCAAAATTGATACATCGCGTCCGTCTAGTTTCCATGCATCCAATTGTTGTGCCAATTGTCCTGTATCCCAGCGTTTACCTGGAATATCAAGGGTAACAATACGGTTTCCTTTAGCAACAGCGGCTAACATAGCCTCGCCTTCTTTTTGAAGAATGCGAGGAATATCAGCATTTTTGCCACGTTTTCCCGCTGAAATTTCAATTAATTCCAGTGGCATATCTTTTGGGAAGCGACGGCTATATTCTTTATAACCGTCCTCAACCCATTTTGGCATTTTAGTACCAACAGCAATCAGTTGAAGCCTCATGGTCAATTAGCTCCAAAGCTTCTCCAGTTGGTATAGCTCACGAGCGTTTTCTTGCATAATATGTAGCATAACATTGCCCATATCAACAATAACCCATAGGCCTTCTTTATCGCTACTGATGCGTAGAGGTGGGTAATCAACTAATTTTGTTTCTTTTTCTACGTGATCGGCAATAGAAGCCACATGACGGTTAGATGTACCAGTACAGATAACCATTAGATCAGTGATGCTTGATTTGCCGCGGACATCAATTGTTACGATATCTTGTGCTTTAATGTCGTCAATTTTATCAACAATGAAATCGTGTAGTTCTTGAAGCTGCAAAGGGATTCCCTCACTTGAGTGTTAGTATAGTAGTGGCCGATTGACGCTATAACTAGCATCGATAATGTCAAATAGACATACTGACCATGAATTGTGCCGCAGTATACCATGCTCTTATCAGACAGCGATAAGCGGACAAGGTTCCGACGGTATTTTTTCGCATGTTTGTTTAGTGATTTTGTTCAAATAGGTAAAAAGTCGCGATTTTGACCTGTATTAAGATTAATTTAATGGCTGTAAATGAGTTGATATGCCACACATTTCAGCACATAAGCAACTCAAGTCTGACCATGGTTGAGTGTCATAGTCGGTTTTTACCTGAATTTCTAGTAATGTTAGCTGGCGGATAATGGTAACTAAGGCCATAAGCGGTAGTCGATGCAAAGCCCCAATGTACATTTCACGACGATTTTGCCATATCCTAAATTGTTCAAAAATGAGATTTAAAGGTGTGCCTTTATTTCCCATTTCTTGCATTTTATACAATTGAGCTAACTCACGTTGCAACGTTCGTAATAAAATTGTTGCTTCTACACCTTCCGCCTGTAATTGACGCAATATGCGTTGGCTACGTTTAGCTTGTCCGGCTAACAGTGCATCAATTAATTGAAATGGGGTGTAGTGATTATGGCGACTCAATGCTTCTTGTAACCGAATGGTGGTTAAAATACCATCAGAATACAATAATACTAATTTATGTAAGCTTTGTGATAATGCCAGTAAATTACCTTCATGCCATTGGGCTAACATTTGTATTGATTCATGATCCGGTTTTAAACCTAAGATCTGACAACGGCCTTGAATAAAACGCGGCATTTGACGTGGATCTGGGGTATTACACGGTACATATAACCCAATATTATCGAGTGCTTTAAACCATTTAGTACTTTCCTGTTTTTTATTAATTCTAGGTCCAGTTAAGAGTAATAAAATATCAGGATTTAGTGCGTCAATAACCTCTAGTAATGCTTTTGCTTGATTGGCATTTAGGCCTGTTTCTGCTATTTCGAGCTCAATAATTTGTTGGGCTGAAAATAAGCTCATGGCATTGCAGCAATCTAACACCGCATTCCAATCAATACTATTATCGATAGTAAAGCTATGGCGTTCAAGAAAACCTTGTTGTTGGGCGATATGTTTAATGTTATCGCCCGCTTCTTGTTTTAATAATAGCTCATTACCAAACAGTAAATAAGCCTGACGCAGGCCTTTTGTCAGCTGCTGCGTCAGTTGTTCTGGGTAGGCTCTCATTGTGCGTTGTGATCTTGTTTTTTATGTATAACTGCAGGTGTTGTGGTGATGGTCGTTGTACTGCCATCTTTAATCGATACTTTTTGGTTATGTAAAATCTGGTTTAATTCAGCGTTGAGTTTGTCTTCTTCCATCTTATTAAACACTGTGGTCAGACGCGCCAGTTTACGCATGATTTGTTGTGCGGCTTGTTCACGCATCACATTCACTAATTCGTCACGTTCTACTGATTTAGCCAGTGCTGAAAGTGGGTTATCCAAGAAAGTACGCGTAACTTTAGTACTAAACTGTTCAATACCTTGATTAGGAATCGTCACCGTGTAGTTAACCGTTAAGGTTAAATCATATTCTGCTTTACCGTTATTTTGATATAGCGATAACGTACTGTCGCCAGTTGATTCACTGGTGATATTAAGGTTCGGTATGGTTGCTGCTGGTTTTACTTCTTCAATACCATGCAGTTTAAATTGGTATTTTACCATACGGGTTAATTGACCGTAGGGGTCAAAACTGGTTAACGATAGCTTAGCAATCCCTTCCGGTAGCATGTAGTTACCACGAAGATGAAAGCCGCAAGAAGCTGTTGTAAGCGCGAGAAGAGTAATGATAAGTAGTCGAGTTAGGCTGTTGGCCGAGAAAAAACTTTTCACGAAAGTCAGCTCCTTGATAGAAAAGAAGGTGCGCTGGGCGCAAAATTAAATATGACCGTAATTATAAAGATCCCCGCAGAAGCGGGGATCTTTAGGCTATTTACTGCTTTAACAACAATGTTATACAGTAGTTAACCTTGATTAGTTAGCAACAATGTTAAGTAGTTTACCTGGTACATAAATAACTTTACGTACAGTATTTCCTTCAGTGAAGCGAGTTACGCCTTCATCTGCCATTGCTAATGCTTCTACTTGCTCTTTGGTTGCGTCTGCCGCTACCGTTAATTTAGCACGTAGTTTGCCGTTAACTTGAACAATGATTAGCTTTTCATCTTCAACCAATGCAGCTGCATCAGCTTGTGGCCATACAGCATGGTCTATATCTGTTTGACCTAGAGCTTGCCACATTTCAAAACAGATATGTGGTGTCATTGGGTAAAGCATCGTAACAATCGCTTTTAGTGCTTCATCAAGAATAGCACGATCTTGTACTGATTCTTGTGGCGCTTTAGCTAGCTTGTTCATTAATTCCATGATTGCAGCAATCGCGGTATTAAATGTCTGACGGCGACCAATATCATCACTTACTTTAGCGATAGTTTTATGAATATCACGACGAAGTGCTTTTTGATCATTGCTTAATGTTGTGGTATTAACGGTTTTAGCGGTGCCTTTTTCAGCATGCTCACGAACCAGTTTCCAAACACGCTTAAGGAAGCGGTTTGCACCCTCAACGCCAGATTCTTGCCACTCAAGCGTCATATCAGCAGGCGATGCAAACATCATAAATAAACGTACGGTGTCAGCACCGTATTTGTTTACCATCTCTTGTGGATCAATACCGTTGTTTTTAGACTTAGACATTTTGATCATGCCTGAGTGTTCAACGTTATGACCTTTAGAATCTACCGCTGTTGTGATACGGCCTTTGCCGTCACGTTCAACGATTACATCTGTTGGCGCAACCCACTCTTTACCACCTTTGTCAGTAGTGTAGAAGAACGCATCAGCCAATACCATGCCTTGACATAGTAGTTGCTTAAACGGTTCGTTAGAGGTTACGTAACCCGCATCACGAAGTAATTTGTGGAAGAAACGTGAGTACAATAGGTGCATACACGCGTGTTCAATACCACCAACATATTGATCAACAGGTAGCCAGTAGTTGGCTTTCGCTGGATCAAGAATATCATCAGCTTGTGGTGAACAGTAACGTGCGTAGTACCAAGATGACTCCATAAAGGTGTCAAAGGTATCAGTTTCACGCAGTGCTGGTTCGCCGTTAAAGGTGGTTTTAGCCCATTCTAAGTCAGCTTTAAGCGGACTTGTTACGCCATCCATTACCACATCTTCTGGAAGAATAACGGGTAGTTGATCGGCAGCAACAGGATGTACTTGACCATCTTCAGTCGTTACCATTGGGATTGGTGCACCCCAGTAGCGTTGACGTGAAACACCCCAGTCACGAAGACGGAAGTTAATCGTTTTCTTGCCTTTGCCTTCCGCTTCAAGTTTTGCTGCAATTGCATCAAACGCTTGTTGGAAGTTTAGACCGTCAAATTCACCTGAATTGAACAACACACCTTTTTCAGTGAATGCTGCTTCAGAGATATCAAATTCGCTACCGTCTTCTGGCTTAATTACCGCCATGATGTCGATGTTGTACTTAGTTGCAAATTCAAAGTCACGTTGATCGTGAGCAGGAACTGCCATTACTGCGCCTGTGCCGTAATCCATTAATACAAAGTTAGCGATGTATACTGGTACTTCACGACCGTCAAGTGGATGGATAGCAGTAAAGCCAGTATCCATGCCTTTCTTTTCCATTGTTGCAAGTTCAGCTTCAGCAACTTTGGTGTTACGGCACTCATCGATAAATGTTGCTAGGGCTGGGTTGTTCTTAGCCGCTTTTGCAGCCAGTGGGTGACCTGCTGCAATGCTAACAAATGTCACACCCATTAGGGTATCTGGACGCGTTGTGTAAACTTCTAAATCGTTTTGACCTTTAACGTTAAACGTTAATTCAACGCCTTCAGAACGGCCGATCCAGTTACGCTGCATGGTTTTAACCATTTCAGGCCAACCATCAAGGGTATCAAGGTCGTCAAGTAACTCTTGTGCGTACTCAGTAATTTTAATGAACCACTGTGGAATCTCTTTTTGTTCTACAGGGGTATCACAACGCCAGCAACAACCGTTTTCTACTTGCTCATTTGCTAGAACAGTTTGGTCGTTAGGACACCAGTTTACAGACGATGTCTTTTTGTAAACTAGACCCTTGTTGTACAGTTTAGTAAAGAACTCTTGTTCCCAACGGTAGTACTCAGGAGTACAGGTTGCGAATTCACGGCTCCAATCGTAACCAAAACCTAATAGCTTAAGTTGGTTCTTCATGTACTCGATGTTTTCGTAGGTCCAAGGTGCTGGCGCAGTGTTATTTTTTACTGCTGCGTTCTCTGCTGGTAGACCAAATGCATCCCAACCAATTGGCTGCATGACATTTTTGCCTTGTAAGCGTTGGTAGCGAGAGATAACATCACCGATAGTGTAGTTACGCACGTGACCCATGTGCAAGCGACCACTTGGGTACGGGAACATGGACAGACAGTAGAATTTTTCTTTATTAGGATCTTCACTAACAACAAAGGTCTTATTGTTATCCCAATGTTCTTGAACTTTTTGTTCAATGTCCTGTGGACGATATTGTTCTTGCATCGATGACATCCAGAATTTTGTGAGTTTAATACAAACACATTCATTGTAATCGACATAGGATAACCAAAGGTAAAGGTGTCAACAATAGCTGATAGCAATTCGGCGACCTTAATCTTACATTTGGCCGTAATTACGTAATTATTTTGCACATTGGCAGAGGATTAATCCCATGACTAAGCAACAAAAGCAGTATGAAGCAATATTAGAAAAAGTAACTGAAGCGCTTAAGCATAGTCCAGAAGAGCTAAAGAAGTTTTTTAAGATGACGGAGCTTTATGGTAAAGCTGCGAGTGATATGACTAAAGATGAGCTTTCATTAGTTGAAGCTTACATTAAAAGTGATCTTAAAACGACTGAGCTTTATGGCAAAGCTGCGAGTGATATGACTAAAGATGAATTATCATTAGTTGAAGCTTATGTCAAAAGTGATTTAAAAACATTTACTGAAGAAGTAAAAAATAGTTCACAACCCTTCAGTGAAAGTCCATTTTATAAGTTAGTCAGTGAAAGCATTTGGAAAAATTTAGCTGAAGTTACTGATAAAACCCAATTAGAGTGGATTGAGGTTATGGATGATATTCAGCATAAGGGCGTTTATGAAGCTGGTGAGCTTGTTGGGTTGGGTAATCTTGTGTGTGAGAAATGTGGTCATACAGAAATGATCACCCATGTGACTCGCATTGAGCCATGTGTGAAATGTGGCTGTAAACAGTTTTCACGTTTGCCATTGAACCCATAAATGGTTATTTGCATTATTAGTAGTAATATAAAACGCAGCCATATTAAGAGCTGCGTTTTTATTGTTATGTAATAAATCTAACGCTTAATTTAATAGTCAGGTTTTTCAATAAGATCAACAACCACTGCTGAGTCTGTAGATTTTATTGTTGCCGCAGGTTTTTGCATTTGTTGATATTTTCTTGGCTGTGATTGAGACATTGTTTGGGATGGTTGATCGTCAGCGTTAAACTTAGGTAGCACCTGATCATAGCCTTTTATTTCACGGGTTGCGGTTGTCATTGGCTCATAGGTGAATTTTTGTCCGGCTAATGATGCTTCAATCATAGCTCCACCTTTAGCACGAGTGAAGATAGCAACACCATTAATGTAGCTTTGGGTCATATAGTCACTACCTGCACTGATACCAGCCCCTGCTGTTCCGATCTTAGCTGAAGCACCTTCTGTTAAGGCTACTGCTGATGCTTGAGCATCTAATTCTAAGCCACCATCAATAAAGCGATCGTAAGCACGTTTATCTTGGAAGAATAGAATCTCACTAAAAGCTTGGCCGCCAAATTGTAACCCAATAGACACTTGGTATAACTTAGCAAATCCCATTGCTTTATTCGCTTTAAATACAACCCCTGAGCCGTAAGCACCACCAATCCAAAAGCCGCCTTTACCCACCGATGGAAAAACAGCATATCCATAAGCCGAATGGAAAAAAGGTTGTGTTTGTGGGGATTTATAAAAAAGTGCTAGTGCGTCTTTGGTATCATTTTGTTGTTCTTGAGCAAGTACTTGTGTTGATAGCATTAACATCAATAATGAACATAAAGAGGTAAATATTTTATGTGTTGCTTTCATCTATCATTCCTCATCTCGTTGCTGGTGGTTGATTCTTGTAGGATTGCCGTTATTAGTTGTTAATTAAGATCACAATAAACTAATCGTAAAAAAGAAGGTGAAGTTATTAGCTTCACCTTAAATTTTATTCTTTTTCCGTTGGACGTACGTCACGAAAATGTCCGCGTTTACGTCGAACAAGTAGCCAAGATAATGCTAATGCCCATAAACAGTAACCATATAACGGCCAACTGCCTAAGGTGGTGTAGGGTGTCATCCCAATGGTTGGGATCACTTTATCTTTTAATACGCCAGTGACAAATTGCGGTAATTCTTTGGTGATATGACCATTATGATCAACCACTGCTGTAATACCCGTATTTGTTCCACGCAATAATGGTTTACCAAGTTCAAGCGCCCGCATTTGAGCAATTTCCATGTGTTGGAATGGGCCAATTGAGTGGCCAAACCATGCATCATTAGAAAGCGTAAGCAGTAACTCTGTTTTTTTTGTAACGTTTTGACGAATTTGTTCACCAAATGCAATTTCATAACACAGCGCAGGTGCAATTGAATAACCATGGGCTTGAATATTCGGTTGAATATAAGCACCGCGGCTAAACGATGACATCGGCAGATTAAAGAACGGTGCTAATGGACGTAACAAGCTAGCAAACGGCACAAATTCACCAAACGGTAACAGGTGGTGTTTTGTGTAACGGGTTGCAGTCTTGTAGTTATAAGGGCCATCAGCATCGACACCGAGCGTCAAAATATTATTGAAAAACTCGCCATCTGCTTTTCGATCTAAAATACCAGTGATCACGGTGCTGTTATTAGCGCGTGCGGCCGCATCCAGATTTTGTAAGAAGGTTGGAATATCTTCTTCAAGTGCAGGAATGGCGGCTTCTGGCCAAATAATTAAATCGGCACCCCAGTTATCACGGGTGAGATCCATATATTTCATCAACGTTGGCCAGCGGTGACTGGGTAGCCATTTCTCTTCTTGCGAAATGTTACCTTGGATCAAAGCAACACTGATACTGTGTTTAGGATCGGGTTTTACCCACTGTGGAATACCGGCTAATACCGCTAATATTGCCACTAATACCGCAACCATGAATGGACGCCAGTTACGGTAGTAAAGGGTTGCAGTTATTGATCCCGATATAAGCACTAAGGCGAGAGTGATCCCTTCGACACCAAAAATGGGTGCGAAGTGTGCCAATGGCGTATTAAGTTGGCTGTATCCCATCCATAACCAAGGAAAACCAGTAAATAACCAGCCACGGATCCAATCAAGTACTAACCAAATAACCGGACCGGAAAGCAGTAATTGATGTAATGGCCGTTGGCGATTAAAACGATTAAATAAATAGCCAAATAATGCTGGATATAATGCTAAGTAACTAATTAGCAAGCACATTAAGAACATGCTGGCGATTTTAGGCATACCACCAAAGGTATCGATGCTGACATGTACCCAGCTGATACCAGTACCAAACATACCTAGACCATAAAAAAAGCCAATCAGTGCTGAGCGTTTAGGGGATTGTTTCTGTAATAAAAGGAAAAACAGAATCAGTGTTAGTGGCGCGATAAATGCGTAGTCATAAGGAGCAAAAGACAAGGTCGCAATCGCACCTGCAGGGACAGCTGCAAGCAACTGTCCCAATGAGATGAGTGTTTTTTTTGTCATCATTTATGGAGTAATGGTAGGTTGAAAGGCTTCGTCAGGTACAGTTACTTGTAACTGGATAACGCGACGGTTATCAGACGAGGTCACTTTAAATGAATAACCATTAACTTCAACAACTTCACCGCGCGATGGCAAGTGACCAAAACTCATCATAACCAAGCCGCCGACGGTATCGACTTCTTCATCACAAA
This sequence comes from Photobacterium carnosum, assembly GCF_021236965.1. NCBI lineage: Bacteria > Pseudomonadati > Pseudomonadota > Gammaproteobacteria > Vibrionales > Vibrionaceae > Photobacterium > Photobacterium carnosum. The sequence continues at coordinate 44,720 of NZ_WMDN01000026.1, forward strand.
ATGAGGTATGGAACAGTTCATTGAAATCTTCAATGGTTGTTAGGGCTTTGACTGCGTAAGTATGTTTACTTAATTGACGAACTTCTTGTTCTTCTTCGTCGTCAAATTCATCTTCGATTTCGCCAACAATTTGTTCAAGAATATCTTCAATAGTGATAACACCAGATACACCACCAAACTCATCAACCACAATTGCCATGTGGTAACGCTCTTCGCGGAACTCTTTTAATAGGCGATCAACACGTTTACTTTCAGGCACTACAACGGCTGGACGTAATACTTTGTCGATATCAAAGGGCTCACTGTCAGGCAATAAATAACGCAGTAAGTCTTTGGCTAATAAAATGCCTTCGACATGGTCTTTATCATCACTAATAACAGGGTAGCGTGAGTGTTGAGCTTCAACAATTAAATCAATAAGATCTTCTAGCTTCTGAGAACGCTCGATAGTCGTCATTTGTGAACGTGGGATCATAATGTCACGTACACGCATTTCTGCTATTTCCATCACACCTTCGAGCATGTCGCGGGTGTCATGATCTATCAAATCGTTTTCTTCCGAGTCACGGAATACTTCAACTAATTCTTCACGGTTTTGTGGTTCACCTTGAAAAAGTTGGCCAATACGTTCAAAGAAGGACTTTCTACTCGGACCTTCAGTTGTTGGAGAGTTATCTGCGTTCATTATTTACTTTATCAACTAAGTGGACATTGCCACGGAAATGCAGCTTGGTTTATCAAGCTGCGGAATATTTTGGGGTATGTTACTACTTTTCAGAAATGTAAGGGTCGATAAAGCCCATGTTTTGCATGATTTCAGTCTCTAATGCTTCCATTTCTTCAGCTTCATCGTCTTCGATATGATCATAACCTAGCAGATGGAGACTGCCGTGTACAACCATATGTGCCCAATGCGCATTAAGTGGCTTTTGTTGTTCAAGCGCTTCAGTTTCTACAACTTGACGACAAATAATGAGATCGCCAAGTAAGTTCATTTCGATTTCTGGTGGCGCTTCAAATGGAAAAGAAAGTACATTTGTTGGTCGATCTTTGCTTCGGTACTCAAGGTTGAGTGCGTGGCTTTCTTGCTTATCAACTAATCGAATAGTGACTTCAGCATCGGCCTGAAATGGGGTGACTGCGGCATTTAACCATTGCTGGAATTCAGCCTCAGTCGGTAACCCAGTTTCGTCTGCTGTTGCAAGTTGTAGATCAAGATAAATCGCCATTAGTTACTCTTTTGTGATTCAATTTTAGCGGCAGTCGCGATGGCGAATAAGGCGGCATCTTTGGCGTCTTGTTCTGTACGACGACGTTGTTCTGCTTGTTTTCGTTGTTTTTGATCGTCACTTTCCCAGATTTCATAGGCTTGAACAATGCGAGCGACAACAGGGTGGCGCACGACATCATTGGCTAAGAAAAAGTTAAAGCTAATCTCTTCAACATTTGATAATACTTCAACTGCATGACGTAAACCTGAACGCGCGCCACGCGGTAAATCGATTTGAGTGACGTCGCCAGTGATCACTGCGCGTGAATTAAAGCCAATACGCGTTAGGAACATTTTCATTTGTTCAACAGTGGTATTTTGGCTTTCATCTAAAATAATAAACGCATCATTAAGGGTACGACCACGCATATAAGCTAACGGTGCGACTTCAATTACATTACGCTCAATAAGCTTTTCTACGCGTTCAAAACCTAGCATTTCAAACAAAGCATCATAAAGTGGGCGTAGGTATGGATCGACTTTCTGGCTTAAATCACCGGGTAAGAAACCCAATTTTTCCCCTGCTTCAACGGCAGGACGAGTAAGCAGAATACGGCGAACTTCTTGACGCTCAAGGGCATCAACGGCAGCGGCAACGGCAAGGTAAGTTTTCCCCGTACCCGCAGGGCCGACACCAAAGGTAATATCGTGGGTCACAATATTGGCAATATATTGGGCTTGGTTAGGCGTGCGTGGTTTTATGATCCCTTTTTTGGTTTTGATATGGACTTCTTTACCAAAAGGGATGCTTGTTTCTATGGTTTGTTCTAAGACGCCAGAGGCTTTAATTGCTAGATGAAGTTGGTCGGGTTCAATATCGGGAATGTTGTTATGTACGGGAGCCGTATCAACGTATAAATCTTTAATGATATTGGTGGCAACATCAGCAGTGTGTGGTTGGCCCACGACGCTAAAATGGTTGTTGCGATGATTGATTTCAACACCTAGACGACGTTCTAGCTGTTTGATGTTGTCGTCGAAAGGACCACAAAGGCTGGAAAGACGCTGGTTATGGGCGGGTTCCAGATCAAATTCTACAGTAATTATCTTGTTCAAGGTTTGCCTCTCATTGAGGTCGCCTATTAAGTAGGCGACCATATTTTCAGGGCATGCGACTTACTTTGAATAATCGTTATTACTGCTTGTTGTTTAACGGCAGTGAATCGCTATTATTCAGGAGTATATACGCCTACACCTAAATCATCTTCACGGCGCGTTTTTGCCATCATTGCTGCTGGTGACATTGCAACACGAAGATCCATTTCTGCTTCAGTGCGAACAAGTTCGCCACGTAATGAGTTAGTAAATACGTCGACGATTTTCACATCAACAAATTGACCAATCAATTCAGCAGAACCTTCAAAGTTTACGATACGGTTGTTTTCAGTACGTCCGCGTAGTTCCATTACATTTTTACGTGATGGACCTTCAACCAAAATACGTTGTTCTGTGTCTAGCATTTGGCGTGCATGACGCATTGCTTGGCTATTGATTTGCTGCTGTAGGGCGTAAAGACGCTCTTTCTTCACTTTTTCAGTCAGATCACAAGGGTAATCTGCCGCTGGTGTGCCTGGGCGCGGTGAGAAGACAAAGCTGTAGCTAATATCAAAATCAATATCACGAATCAGTTTCATGGTATCTTCGAAATCTTGATCCGATTCGCCAGGGAATCCAACAATAAAGTCTGAACTCATGGTGATATCTGGACGCACTTTACGTAACTTACGAATTTTTGACTTGTATTCAAGTACCGTGTGAGGGCGCTTCATCATCGTTAGAATACGATCTGAACCACTTTGTACTGGTAGGTGTAAGTAGTTAACCAGCTCAGGGGTATCTTTGTAAACGTCGATAATGTCGTCAGTAAACTCAATCGGATGGCTTGTCGTATAACGTACACGGTCAATACCATCAATTGCTGCGACTAAACGCAGTAATTCAGCAAAACTTGCAAGCTCACCATCGAATGTTGGGCCGCGGAATGCGTTCACGTTTTGGCCTAACAGGTTAACTTCACGTACACCTTGTTCTGCCAGTTGTGCAATCTCATACAAAACATCATCTATCGGACGGCTAACTTCTTCACCGCGAGTGTAAGGCACTACGCAGTAAGTACAATATTTAGAACAGCCTTCCATGATAGAGACAAATGCAGTTGCACCGTCAGCACGAGGTTCAGGTAAGTTATCGAATTTTTCAATCTCAGGGAATGAAATATCCATTACTGTTTTTTCATTTGATTGAGAGCGTTTAATCATCTCAGGCAAACGGTGTAGGGTTTGTGGACCAAAAATAACATCAACGTAAGGTGCGCGTTTGCGAATAGAATCACCTTCTTGAGTCGCTACACAGCCACCAACGCCGATCACTAGATCGGGTTTTTTATCTTTTAGTTTTTTCCAACGGCCTAGCTGGTGGAAAACTTTTTCTTGTGCTTTTTCACGGATCGAACAGGTGTTAAGTAGCAGAACATCTGCTTCTTCTGGGATTTCTGTTAACTCGAAGCCATTAGCAGCATTAAGAAGATCGGCCATTTTTGATGAATCGTATTCGTTCATCTGGCAGCCCCAGGTTTTAATCAGCAGTTTCTTCGCCATCTCTCTTCGCTCGTAGTGTTGATTCATTACATTCAGAATTACGGGCTGACAGGTCGCATTACGTTATTTTTAGGGTAATGCCCTGTAGCAAGCCGCGTATTGTACTGCTTTAAACTCGGTCTGACTAGATCATCACCACCCTGAAAAAAGTGTGGTCTTTTGTCTTTGACTAGCGATAGAGATTAAATGATTTAAAAAGTGATTGTTCATCATAGACCTTATTTAGCGTAACCATACCTAGTTGACGCATTTGTTTACGGATCCATAATGTTCGTTGATAGACATAATTACTCATTGGACTGGCTTTTATTTTATACGGATTAGGTAATACTGCGGCCAGTTGTGCTGCTTGTTGAGCGCTAAGTCGACTCGCTGGAATATGGAAAAAATGCTCACTAGCCGCTTGAACACCATAGATCCCCGGACCAAATTCAATGACGTTTAAGTAGGTTTCTAAAATACGATCTTTGCCCCAAATAACCTCCATCCATAATGCAAAATACAATTCGATGCCTTTACGAATAAAAGAATGACAGGGGAATAAAAACACATTCTTAGCAGTTTGTTGAGTAATGGTACTAGCACCTCGGCTGGGACCATTTTTACCGCTGTGTTCAAGGACAAAGAGGGTTGCATTAAGATCGATACCGTGGTGTTCAGGAAAGGTTTGATCTTCTGAAGCTATCACCGCTAATTGCATATTTTTTGAAATCTTATCCAAATTAACCCATTGATGATGTGTTTGCTTTGGATAACCTTGTGGCGGAAATAGAGTACGGCTAATTTCCCAGCCCCAAAACGGTGGGTTAATAAATTTAAAAATGACGATCAGAACAATCGGTACAATTAACGCGCCTAAAATAAATTTAACGATAAAACGTTTAAAGCTTGTCAGCATGGTGATTGGATTCCTGTCAATGATGAAAGGGAGTGATTAGCGATGAATACATTATGGTAGTACCCCAATAACCGTATTTTCTTATACAATCATCTAACACAATGGTTTGAAAGATTATAACCAAATAATAAGCTTGGGCATAATAGGTAGGTAAAGATATGGAACAATATGATGTCATTGTTGCCGGTGGCGGTATGGTGGGGGCCGCTACCGCGATTGGTTTAGCTCAACAAGGCTTAGAGGTGGCAGTGATAGAAGGTTATGCGCCACAGCCATTTATGTCAGCACAAGCGATGGATTTACGCGTATCGGCTATTTCTCCACGTTCAGTCGTACTCTTAGAACAATTAGGAGCATGGAAAACGGTGATGGCGATGCGCTTATGTCCCTTTAAACGTCTTGAAACATGGGAAAATCCTGAGTGTCGCACTCGGTTTAATGCCGATGAGATGCAACTGCAACAATTAGGTTATATCGTCGAAAATCGTGTCATTCAATTAGCGCTATGGCAGCAATTTGAACAGTACGACAATATTACTTTATTGTGTCCTGCAACCATGGTCGCAGCGACTGCGATTGATGATGGTTATCAGATCGAATTAGACGATGGTTCACTGCTTAATTGTGGTTTACTCATTGGTGCTGATGGCGCTAACTCTCAAGTACGCCAGCAAGCGAATATTGGTATTACCGCGTGGGATTATCGCCAGCATTGTATGCTAATTAATATCACAACGGCTTTGCCACAACAGGATATTACTTGGCAGCAGTTTACGCCAGCGGGACCTCGGTCATTTTTACCTTTGCCTGGCCATCAAGGATCACTTGTTTGGTATGACTCTCCTGCTCGAATTCGTCAATTATCAGCAATGCCAGCAGCGCAATTACACGCTGAGATTGTGGCAACGTTCCCAAGTGAATTAGGCGAGTTTACGGTGCTTAATCATGGTAGTTTTCCTTTAACACGTCGTCATGCGCAAACGTATTATAAGTCGAATGTGGTGCTATTAGGTGATGCTGCGCATACGATTAACCCATTAGCAGGACAAGGGGTTAATTTAGGCTTTAAAGATGTCGCTTGTTTATTAGAAAAAATCAACCAAGCAGGCAATGAGTGGCAACAACCTCAAGTTCTGGCTAATTATGAACGTTGTCGTCGCCCTGATAATTTGATTATGCAAACTGGAATGGATTTTTTCTACAGCACGTTCAGTAATAATATTGGGCCATTAAAGTTACTGCGCAATGTAGGATTACGGGCTGCTGATCATACTGGCGCGATAAAAAAACACGTATTGAAGTATGCAATGGGGATATAACGATAGTATTGAATGTCTTTTGTAACGAAAATAAAAACAAAAAGCCGAGTAAAATTAATTACTCGGCTTTTTATTTATTCTTTTACTTGCAGTTGGCATCAATGGAGATGATCACTATATTGCAGATAAAAGAAAACCTACTCAAAGAGTAGGTCTCTAATATGGTGCGGAAGGAGAGACTTGAACTCTCACACCTTACGGCGCTAGAACCTAAATCTAGTGCGTCTACCAATTCCGCCACTTCCGCAAATTTTTTATCTCTTTGAACATTATCAAAAGAGAATGGTGGCTACGACGGGATTCGAACCTGTGACCCCATCATTATGAGTGATGTGCTCTAACCAACTGAGCTACGTAGCCAACATAGAATACTGAAATGAATCAATACTCTTAAATAGTGGCAGGTCTACCTGGATTCGAACCAGGGTATGACGGCATCAAAAGCCGTTGCCTTACCGCTTGGCGATAGACCTACTGTGCTTATTTTCATAAGACTTTCACAAACTAGAGAGAATGGTGCGGAAGGAGAGACTTGAACTCTCACACCTTACGGCGCTAGAACCTAAATCTAGTGCGTCTACCAATTCCGCCACTTCCGCATATTGTCAGTTATAAATAACCGTATTTCTCTAGTGTATTGTTTAAATCAGTAATTGGTAAAAAGCCGATTTAAAGAATAATGGTGCGGAAGGAGAGACTTGAACTCTCACACCTTACGGCGCTAGAACCTAAATCTAGTGCGTCTACCAATTCCGCCACTTCCGCAATGATTAACTGCT
>NZ_WMDN01000027.1:0-51581 GCF_021236965.1 Photobacterium carnosum
CTCTTTCGAGACGGCTCAATAAATACTGACTTTAATACCAACTCTTTATAAATAAAGAGTGTAATTTTAAAGCTTTTTATCATTCAAAGAATGATAATTAAATAACTGTGCCAAAACAATCTTCTCTATAAATAGATTGGGTCATTTTGTATTGGTCACTCAGTTTATTGATAAATCTTTCGACTTAACCATTCAGTGAGTGCCCACACAGATTGCATGGTCAAATTGTTAAAGAACGTTAGCACAATACATCGTATTGGCTGAGGCTGCGTATACTACTCCGCGCCAGTTTAAAGTCAACAAGTTTTTTAAATTAGATTTAACAAACCCTTTATTGACCTGCCCTGTGTTAAAAATAGATTATAATTTTAACCACTCGAATAATATTCGAATCAAGACTGCGATTTTCATAGCTTAATGTAAGACAATAATCGTCAATTACCGCAATGATTTTTTACAAACCGCTTATCGACAAGTTACACACAGGTTGTAAGTAACTTACTAACCGTAGGTATTCCGTGTCGTTGGGCTGCATTATAGAAGGAACAGAAAGGATAACAATTGTTTATTTGCTTTTTTGATGTAAATGCTAGTAATACCAACCAAAAGCCATAAAAGACTCAATATTCATACAACAACATCTTTAATTGATAGTCGTAATTTAAAAATACTGCTGACTATTTGATCAATCAATGACTTTTGGTTAATTTCAAATGATTATGAGACAACAAAACAAGGATTCAATAAGGGTTCACGATCATAACGAATAGGGAAACCGTCCAGATCATTCACTGTAGCGCCCGCACTTTCAGCGATACATTGACCAGCAGCGGTATCCCACATCATGGTTGGTCCGAAACGCGGGTAATATTGAGCACGTCCTTCCGCCACTAAGCAAAACTTTAATGATGATCCCACCGCTATCCATTTATGTTCACCTAATTGTTGAAGATAAGCCTCTAACCCAACCGATGGATGTGAGCGGCTACCTACCACCGTCGGTATAGTAGAAGGTAGAAGACGAATCACTTCTTTACCTGCTTTAGTCACAAGCCAAGCTGTTTTCCCATCACCCAGCCATGCTTTATTTAGTGCGGGAGCATAGACAACCGCTAAAATAGGTTTTCCATTTTCAATCAGCGCAATATTAACGGTGAACTCACCATTCTTATTGATAAATTCTTTGGTGCCATCCAATGGGTCCACCAGCCAAAAGGATTGCCAATATTGACGCTGTTGCCAATCAGTCTGTGGCGACTCTTCAGATAAGATAGGAATATCGGGGGTCAGTTGTTGTAGCTGATTAATGATAATTTCATTTGCTGCAAGATCAGCAATGGTAACGGGACTATTATCGGCTTTATTTTCAACAGTAATATTACTGTGATAATGCGTCATTATTGATTTACCCGCATCCAATGCGATGGTGTATATAGCATCAAGTAATGTTGTCACTTACAGTACTCCGGTTATCAAGCAATAATACGTCGACTTCGTAAAGCATTAATACATTGCTCAACTAACTCATTAATATTATGACTATCCGCTGCGAGACGAATTTCAGGTTGTAAGGGGGGTTGGTACTCAGCATCAATACCTGTAAATTGCTTTATTTCACCGGCTCGTGCCTTTTTATACAGTCCTTTAGGATCTCGCTTTTCACATTCAGCCAAAGGGGTATCAACAAACACTTCAATAAACTCACCTTGTGGCAGTAAATCTCGAACTAATTGTCTTTCTTCACGATGAGGTGAAATAAATGCACTCAGTACGATTAATCCCGAATCGGCCATTAATGTGGCGACCTCACCAATACGGCGAATATTTTCACGTCGATCTTGATCTGAAAATCCAAGATCTTTACACAACCCATGACGAACATTATCACCATCTAATAAATAAGTATGATAACCCAATGCCAAGAGTTTATGTTCAAGAGCGCCAGCAACTGTCGACTTACCAGCGCCACTCAATCCAGTAAACCATAACACGCAAGGCTGCTGTTGTTTTTGCTGACCTCGTTGCTCTTTAGTCACACTATAACTATGCCAGACAATATTATTGTCTGCATGGGACTTCGTTGTCGTATTCATAACATATTCCATTGTTAATTTAGTTAAAGGGAAAGACGACTGGGATCAAGATCAATACTACGGTGGAATACACAATCGAGAGCGGTAATCCAAGTTTAATATAATCTCTAATTTTATAATTACCGACGCTGTAAACGAGTAGATTGGTTTGATAACCATACGGTGAAATAAAACTCGCACTCGCGCCAAATAACACCGCCATAATAAAAGGCATAGGATCGACACCATAACCCAACGCCAAGCTATAACTAATGGGAAATACCAGTGCGGCGGCGGCATTATTGGTGATCAGTTCAGTAAGAATTAATGTGAGTAGATAAATGGCAATTAAACCACCATACACTCCCCAGCCATTAAATGCGGTAATAAGTACTTGGCCCATTTGTTGTGATAAACCACTGGCTATCATTAATTGCGCCAGCGTTAATGCTGATCCAACAATAACTACAATATCAATCGGAAATCGACGTCGAAGTTCACCAAAGGAAATAATCCCCAATCCCACCAGCAGTACCAAATAAACGGCTAACCCTTTAATCAATGGCAGCCAATCAGCTAAAGCCAATACAATCACACTTAAAAAACCAACTAATACTGTTGTGCTGCGGTAACGGTCTAAACGTGCGCTTGAATCAAGACCATTAACCAATACAAATTCACGCTCAAGCTTGGTTTGCTTTTGGTTAAACAGTTTCCCCGGCACAATAACTAATGTATCACCCGCGCGTAATTCAATATTACCCAAGCCACCAGCTAACCGTTCATGACCACGACGAATGGCGACCACGACCGCATCAAAGTTTTCACGAAATTGAGTGCTCTTTAAGGTATTACCACAAATAGCAGCAGAATGACTGACCACAACCTCCATCATCGATTGACCATTAAGATGATGCTGACCAAATAGATGTAGCCCTTCTATTTCTTGTAAGGTGGTGACACTTTCAATATCGCCACAAAACAATAATCGATCACCAGCTTGTAATTGGGTATCGGGGCAAACAGGAGCTACCGTCTTACCGTCGCGAATAAGCTCAGCCAAAAACAAACGCCGTAATGCGCGCAGTCCATTTTCAACTACCGTTTTACCAATTAATGATGAATCGCTTTTTACGCGTGCTTCTAAAAAATAAGGTAACTGTTCTTCACTGTCGTCATCGTTGTCCGGTAAAAAATAACTCAGCGGAATTAAAATCATTAACCCGATGACTAATACCGCTAAGCCAATCATGGTCGGGGCAAAAAAACCAAGACTCGGCAAGCCGACATCTTCAACAAAGCTATTAATAATAAGGTTAGTCGATGTACCAATTAAGGTCAGTGTGCCCCCTAAAATAGCGGTATACGATAAAGGCAATAATAATTTAGAGGGGGCATGGCGTTGATTACGTTTTATCGCCCCAATTAACGATACAACTACCGCAGTATTATTGGTAAAGGATGATAACAACGCGGTTGATAGTCCTAGCTTCGCCACAACGGTACTATGGCCACCTTGTGAAATTTGCCGCCCAACCCAACTGATTAAGCGAGTTTTTTCAAGAGCAATGGAGACTAAAATTAATAACACTAAAGTTAATAATGATGAGTTAGTAAAATTTGCGGCAATGGCAGGCAATTCAATTAAGTTTGCTTGAAAACCAATAAACGCACTACCAGCAAATAAATACGCGGGTTTAATCTTCGTAGTGAGCAAGCAGAGAATAATCACTACTAGCATTGCCAGCACAGTAGCTTGTTCCCAGCTCATTCACATTACTCCAGTAATTGACCGATATCTTTTGCATCCCAATGCGGGAAATGCTTACGAACCAGCGCATTAAATTCAACTTCAAACGCTGAATAACGACTGCTTTTATCTATTGCTAATGGTTCACGAATTAAGCCTGCACCAACAGTGACATTGGTTAATCGATCAATAATGATAAAGCCGCCAGTATCTTTACAGGTTTGATAGCTATCAACAGCAATCGCATCGTGTAAGTTGAACTCACATAAACCAATGCCATTAAGGGGTAACGTCTCGGTTACAAAGGTATCAAGACTATTAATATCAACTTGATGACGTATCGCACTCACACTGCCTAGCGTTTTTTTACCTGCCACTTTAATATCATACTGACGTCCAGCCGTTAATGCGGTTTCACCCATCCACACAATATCTGCCAATACATTGTTACTTAGCGGCACTTCATCTTCTGCTGCGATCAACGTATCACCACGGCTAATGTCAATTTCATCTGCTAAGGTAACGGTAATGGCTTGGCCTTTGGTTACTGATGCTAAATCACCATCAAAGGTTACAATTCGCTCTACGGTGGATGTTTTTCCTGACGGTAATGCAGTCACTCGCTGTCCAACTCGTAATTCGCCTGCCGCTAATGTGCCAGCAAAGCCGCGAAAATCAAGATTAGGACGGTTCACATATTGAACCGGAAAACGTAAGTCTGCAGAATCATCATCTTTCGACAAATCGACGTATTCTAATAACGTTAATAACGGCTCGCCTTGATACCACGGCATCTTGGCACTTTGATTAACAACGTTATCGCCATCTAAGGCAGATAATGGCAATAATTGAATATTGATCTTAGGGTTGAGTTTTTTTGAAAACTGGAGGTATTGCTGACTAATATCGTCAAAACGAGCTTGATCAAAATCGACCAAATCCATCTTATTAATTGCCACAATAAATTGGCGAATACCGAGTAAACTGGCGATATAAGAATGACGACGGGTTTGATCTAATACCCCTTTACGGGCATCGATTAAAATAACCGCCACATCACAGGTTGAAGCACCGGTTGCCATATTACGGGTGTACTGCTCATGCCCTGGGGTATCAGCAATAATAAATTTACGCGCTTTGGTCGAGAAATAACGGTAAGCAACATCAATGGTGATCCCTTGTTCACGCTCAGCTTGCAATCCATCAACTAATAATGCCAAATCAGGCTTATCACCCGTGGTACCGACTTTTTGGCTGTCAGTATGAATTGCGGCTAGTTGATCTTCATAAATTTGGTGAGAATCATGCAGCAGACGGCCAATGAGGGTACTTTTACCGTCATCTACGGAGCCACAGGTTAAAAATCGTAGCAGTGACTTATTATGATGTTGATCGAGATAAGCTTCGATTCCAAGCTCTGCCACCTGTTGTTCTATGACACTGTTCATTATTCTCTCCTTAGAAATAACCTTGGCGTTTTTTCAATTCCATTGAGCCAGATTGATCGTGATCGATAGCTCGTCCTTGACGTTCACTGGAGGTCGCCACCAGCATTTCTTCAATGATCCCCGGTAACGTATCAGCCGTTGATTCCACCGCTCCCGTTAATGGATAACAACCTAATGTTCTAAAACGGACACTTTTTTGTTGAATCGTTTCACCCGGCAATAATTCGAGTCGCTCATCATCAACCATGATTAACATTCCATCTCGCTCAACAACAGGGCGTACTTGGGATAAATACAGTGGCACAATTTCAATTTTCTCTAAGAATATATATTGCCAAATATCGAGCTCAGTCCAATTGGATAACGGGAACACACGAATGCTTTCGCCTTTATTAATTTGACCGTTATAGGTTTTCCATAATTCAGGGCGTTGATTTTTTGGATCCCAACTGTGGTTTTTATCGCGGAATGAATACACTCGCTCTTTCGCACGTGACTTTTCTTCATCACGCCGAGCACCACCAAACGCAGCATCAAAACCGTATTTATCAAGTGCTTGTTTTAGGCCTTGGGTTTTCATGATATCGGTATGCTTTGATGAACCATGCGTAAAAGGTCCAACCCCCATCGCTACCCCTTCTGGATTTTGATGTACCAACAAATCAAAACCGTATTTTTTAGCGGCACGGTCTCGAAATTCAATCATTTCTCGAAATTTCCAAGTGGTATCAACGTGCAATAATGGAAATGGGATTTTGCCCGGATAAAAAGCCTTACGGGCTAAATGCAACATCACCGACGAATCTTTACCAATGGAATACATCATTACTGGATTATCAAATTCAGCCGCGACTTCACGCAAAATATGAATACTTTCAGCTTCAAGCTGTTTGAGGTGGGTTAAACGTTTCGGGTCCATCACTCTCTCCATGTTATGCCAGTTTCACTGCCGCTTCAGGTTGCGGCTGTAACTGTTCCTTGGTTGTGAACCAAGCTAATTTATGTGATAACTTTACGACTTCACCGACAACAATTAATGATGGTGATGCAGCATGTTGTGCTAAATCAGCGAGTTCATGTAATTGTCCGGTTAATACTTTCTGAGTGGCTTGTGTGCCTCGTTCAATAATCGCGATTGGAGTGTCAGGGGCGCGGCCATGATCTAATAATTGCTGTTGAATATGACTGGATTTCATTAGCCCCATATAAATCACTAAGGTTTGATTACCACGCGCCAACGTTGACCAATCAAGTTGTTTACCATCCGGCTTTAAGTGCCCAGTAATAAACATCGCTGTTTGAGCATAATCACGGTGGGTTAATGGAATGCCTGCATAAGCGGTGGCACCGGCTGCGGCCGTAATACCGGGAACAACTTGAAAATCAATCCCAGCTTCTGCTAGCACTTCTAATTCTTCAGCACCACGACCAAATACAAACGGATCCCCCCCTTTAAGCCTTACAACGCGTTTACCTTGTTGGGCATATTCAACAATCAATCGGTTGGTTTGTTCTTGTGGCACACTGTGAAAACCGGCTTTTTTACCGACACAAACAAGTTCTGCATCACGACGTACCAACGCCATGACTTCATCGGAAACAAGGTAGTCATACAACACCACATCCGCTTGCTGCATTAATTGCAAACCACGTAAAGTTAGTAACCCCGCATCACCAGGACCTGCACCAATTAACGCAACTTGCCCAACAGGTGGCGTGTGCTGTTGTAACTGTTGTTCTAATGCTTGTTGGGCTTCACTATGACGACCCACGGCAACCAAATCTGCAAAGCGACCATTAAATGCTTGCTCCCAAAAGGCGCGACGGCTAGAAAAGGTAGAAAGCTGGGTGGCAATATAATCACGAAAGCCACCCGCAATGGTCGCCATTTTGCCTAAATGTTGTGGCAGTGTTGCTTCTAGTTTTTGACGTAATAAACGCGCTAAAACGGGCGCTTTACCCGATGATGAAATAGCAACAATGATTGGCGAGCGATCAACAATAGAAGGCACAATAAAACTGCAACGTTGAGTATCATCAACCACATTGACCAATACTTGGCGTTGATTGGCTGATTGGTAAACCAGAGCATTCAGCGCTTTATGTGGTGTTGCGGCAATGGCTAGAAAAATCCCATCAAGATTCTCGGGCGAAAAGGTATCACCAACAAAACGGATCTGATTAGCAGCAATCGCCGCAGTAAAATCAGCATTCAGCTTAGTTGCAATCACACCAACATCAGCACCCGCTTTTAATAACATCCGTGTTTTGCGCCATGCGCTATTACCACCACCGACAACCAAACATGGTCGACGCTTTAAATCCGCAAATATTGGTAAATAATCCATTACTAACTCTCCTTGGTGCTCTGTAACCACTATAGAGAGCCCGTGATATAACTTGAAATTCTAAAGTTTCATTTTTTATATCAAAAAGTTTGGTTACTAATTAAACAATCCTAATTTAATGACCGAATAGAATGATCAACCGCAAATAAATACAAACCAAACATAAATAGCTAATAGTGAGCAAAATGGAGGATATTCAAATATCACTTCGAACCTAAGTTATGCCTTTTCTTTCTTAATTGAATCAGCACCATTTCGTTTTGAATCAAATATTGCGATTCTTTCACCGCTTAATAATGGTTATGCATATAAAAAATGAGAGTTAAAGCACAATTATGTGACGGGTTCAGATAGTAACCGCATAAGATTTGTTATTTTAGGCACGCTTTCCTTACCTACCCTTTGGAGAAACACATGACACTATCTGTTAAGCCTTTATCAATCGCTGTTTTAGGTGGCTTGCTATTACTGGCTAGCCCCGCAAATGCAGAAACGATTAAATTACGTATTCTTGAAACAACAGATATTCATACAAATGTAATGGATTACGATTACTACAAAGATAAGCCGACTAATAAAACAGGGTTAGTCCGTACTGCGACCTTGGTTGAAAAAGCACGCGCTGAAGTTATTAATAGTGTGTTAGTCGATAACGGTGATTTGTTGCAAGGTAGCCCTATGGGTGACTACATGGCAGCAAAAGGCATTAAAAAAGGCGAAGTGCATCCTGTTTATAAAGTGATGAACCAACTCGGTTATGCGGTAGGTAATATTGGTAACCACGAATTTAACTATGGTATTGATTTCCTAAACACCAGTATTGAAGGGGCAAACTTCCCTTATATCAATGCCAATGTTTATGATTTAAAAACGGGCAAAAACTTATTTACGCCTTACCTTATTCAGGACTACACATTTAAAGACAACGACGGCAATAACCAAAAACTAAAAATTGGTTACATTGGCTTTGTACCACCACAAATTATGGTGTGGGATAAAAACAACCTTGAAGGCAAAGTAGAAGTAAAAGACATTAAGCAAACTGCTGAGAAATTCATTCCGCAAATGAAGGCAGAAGGCGCTGATATAATTATTGCCATTCCGCACTCAGGCGTTTCAGCTGACCCTTATAAAGTCGGTGCAGAAAACTCGGTTTACTTCTTAACTCAAGTTGAAGGGATTGATGCGATTGCATTTGGTCACTCACATGCGGTATTCCCAAGTAAAGATTTTGCAAGTCTACCCGGTGTTGATATCAACAAAGGCACCATCAATGGTATTCCGGCGGTAATGCCCGGTCGTTGGGGTGATCACGTGGGTATTATGGATTTGGTGTTAGACAAAGAAGGTAATAGCTGGAAAGTAACCTCAGCCCAAACTGAAGCACGTCCTATCTTTGATAAAGCCAACCAAAAATCATTAATCAAAGCCGATCCAAAATTAGTCGCGGCAGTAAAAATTGATCATAACGCTACCCGTGACTTTGTTAACCAACCGATTGGTAAAGCCAGTGATGTGATGTACAGCTATTTAGCCTTGGTTCAAGACGACCCAACAGTACAAATTGTTAACTTGGCACAAAAAGATTACGTTGAACGCTTTATTCAAGGCGACCCCGATCTTGATGGTTTGCCTGTATTGTCAGCAGCTGCCCCATTTAAAGCGGGCGGTCGTGGTAATGACGCAGGTAACTACACCGAAGTAGAAGCAGGCCAACTAACATTCCGTAACGCGGCTGACTTATACTTGTACCCAAATACCCTTGTCGCGATGAAGGTAAAAGGTAAAGATGTTCAAGAATGGCTAGAATGTTCCGCGGCACAGTTTAATCAAATTGATGTTAACAGTGAGAAGCCACAAGGACTTATTAACTGGGATGGTTTCCGTACTTACAATTTTGATGTCATTGATGGCGTGAAATACAACATTGATATTTCACAACCAGCAAAATACGACGGTGAATGTAAACTGATTAACCCAACCGCGAATCGTATTAAAGATTTAAGTTTTAATGGAAAGCCGATTGATTTAGAGCAGACGTTCTTAATCGCGACCAATAATTACCGCGCATACAGTGGTAAGTTTGCAGGTACAGGTGAAGCATTCGTTGCCTTTGCCTCACCGGATGAAAACCGCACTGTATTATCAGATTACATCAGTCGCGTGAGCAAACAGAAAGGTCAAGTTGTTCCAAGTGCAGATAATAACTGGCACTTCACACCACTAAAAAGTGATAAGAAGTTAAATATTCAATTTGAAACCGCGAACAGTGATAAAGCAGCGAAATTTATTAAAGATAAAGGCCAATACCCAATGCAACAAGTCAACACCACGCCGGGTGGGTTTGCTATTTATCAATTAGATCTTCAAACGCGTAAATAATTCCCCTCAATAAAATATCTATATACCGCAGCCTTGGTTGCGGTATTTTTTTGATACACTGCCACTATCATTCTTTTTATTCATTAACTCGCTTATGCCTTTCAATAACCATTCTGAATTAGCGGCTTTCTTAGCTCAGCTAGGTGCAGATACCGCCACCATCAACGATGTCATTGCCGTTGCTGAACCACTGGATCTTCCGACTCGTCATATTTTATTACACCAAGGGCAAATCCCAACCCATTGCTACTTTTTATTAAACGGTTTGTGCCATGCGTGTTATTTAACCGAACAAGGTAAACAATTCAGTAAAGAGTTCTATTGGGATCAAGATGTTATTATTGGCTTTGAAAGCTTAATTAATGACGCGCCCTCAGCCTATTTATTAGAAACATTATCCGCCAGCCAATTAATCATGTTACCCATTACCCTGTTTCAGCAATGGCGTCAGCAGCAGCACCCGTTGTATCAAACCTTATTAGAACGTCAATTACTGCATAAAGAGCACAAAGAACGCTTTATGCTCATGCATACTCCAGAGCAACGATTACAACTGTTTAGTGATCATTTCCCCGAGTTAGTTGGGCGCATAACCGATTACCAATTGGCTTCTTATTTAGGTATTACTTCCATTAGTTTAAGTCGAATCAAAAAACGGCTCGCAAGTGGTGAAATTAATCCCAAAAATTAACCATTGTTAACTTCATTTTTGACGTAAATCGGTACACTAACGACATCATACCGAATTCAGGACGTTAACTATGACAACATGGCAGTGTTTACCCTTTGACGAATTAACAACCCACCAGCTTTATGACCTATTAAAACTACGTTCAGAGATATTTTGTGTAGAACAAAACTGTGTGTATCCCGATCTTGATGATCACGACCGCGCTCCAAATGTGTTCCATCTGTTAGGTTACGTAAACAATGAACTTGTCGCATATTTACGTTTATTAGCCCCTGGCGTCACTTATGATAATGTCAGTATTGGGCGAGTAGTGGTAACACCAAGTCAGCGTAAACATGGTTTAGGTCATCAATTATTACGTCAAGGATTAACCCATGCAGAAACAATTTGGCCACAACAGTTAATTGAAATTGGCGCTCAACAATATTTGGTGGCGTTCTATCAATCACATGGATTTACCCAAACTTCAGACATGTACCTTGAAGATGGCATTCCCCATGTTGATATGCAGTTATTACAAGATCCCACCTAATGCGCTGGTCTGCGGTTTCAATCGGTATTGCTATTTTAATTTGCGGTAATTTATCGTCGTCACTGTCTGATGTGGCGGTAAAATTATTAGACGGTAGCGTATCAGCATTTCAGTACATGTTTATTCGCCAATTATTAAGCGTGATCCTAATTGCACCATTATGGTTACGATTAACCCCCGCTCAGCGTGATATTGGGCATTGGAAGGTGAATGCAATCCGTGCCCATCTAGTATTAGCAGGTAGCGGCATGCTACTGATTGCTTTAACTTACCTTCCATTAGCCACCGCCAATGCTTTATTTTACGCCGCACCGTTACTCATGCTGCCATTATCAATGCTGGTATTAGGTGAACGACCAAATAAAGAAAAAGTATTAGCAACTGCGGTCGGGTTTATTGGCATCGTCATTGTGTTACGCCCCGATCAATTTCATTGGGCCGCATTTGCCGCATTAGGCACCGCCTCAACATTAGCGCTATACAATGTTTTAGTACGTAAGCTGCCCCCACAACAACCGATTATCAGTACCCTATTTTGGACAGGTATTTTATCGTTACCCATATCAAGCCTATTAGCCTACCAATATTGGCAGCCATTACAGCCCAAACAATGGTTATTGATTGCTGCAAGTGCGTTATTTACATTAGGTTATCAAGGCTGTTGTGTTGCGGCTTACCGTCAAAGTGAGACTTATAAGATTGGACTTGCGGAGTATTCTGGGCTGATTTTTGTCGCTATATTTGGTTATCTCTGGTTTGACGAGATTCCCGATCTGCTCACTGGCTTAGGTATTCTATTGATCATTCTTCCAATGGCACCATGGCCTAAAATCCGTCGCTCACCACAGAGCATGAGCCATAACGCGGATTAAACATTTATCACTTAGAAATAATAAGCCGCCTTAACTGGCGGCTTATTAATTTAACGTATAACCATTGCAAATTTATTGACGATAGAAACGGCCATTCGCATTAACAGTATATGAAGCAGAAACACCATTACCTAAAATTTGTAAGCCATTAATTTCACCACGGCTGTTTTGACGATAACGTAATGTTTGCCCTGCTTGAATACGGCTAATCGGTTTACCCGCGCCTTCAACTTTCGCAATAGCATAAAGATCACCGAGTGGTAATCCTTTATTACGGAAAATATTGGCTAACGTATCCCCAGCTGGCACTTTATAGCTGTACCAATGATCAGCAACACCTGCTGATTGTTTAGCAACAACGGATGTTGTTTGAGACTTAGCGACTCGTGATACAACAACTGGCTTATGGGTTGTTGTATCAATGGTATAAACCTTACCACCATTAATCGGATATATTTTTGATGTCATCGGTTTACGTTCAGGGGCTGGACCACGATCTTCCATACCACCATCAGCTTTCATGCCCGAATCTTCTTTAATATCAGCACTGTCTAATACTACATCGGTACGTTTAAGCGTACTTTGTTTACTATTACCATCTGGGTTATTTTCTACCTGAATATTCGGCCCAGAACTTACCTGATTTGCAACATCGCTATTACCTAGATTTAATTCAATATTACGGCGCATAGGTACACTCCCAGCACCGCCTTCTAGTTCCTTCGCTGATGGCAACATTAACGCACCAATAAAAACGGGCACAACAAAAAGTAACGCCCAACGATGAAAACGAGGAAAACGCTGCCATATCTGATATACACCAGATATACGCTCACTGCACTTTGCTTTTACTGCGCTCATGTTTAGTTTCACAGGCGGTTGTTGGTTAGCGTTTTTTTTATTTGAACGGCGATTTACCTTTCCCATATACAGCACTCCAAAGCTTCATATGTCACGCAATTAGCGAATATTGGTTACAAACATTTACCCGATAGGGGCTAAACTGTTATCCTGCCCACTTTAATTCATTCTACATTAAGAGATGACAATAATGTCTGACGTTAAACTAGATACAATTGAGACTAAAGCAAGCTACGGTATTGGTCTACAAATGGGTCAACAACTAGCACAAAGCGGTCTTGAAGGCCTAAACGTAGCAGCTATTGCTCAAGGTATCGCAACTTCTCTAGCTGGCGAAATGCCAGAAATCGAAGTTGATGAAATCAACAATGCACTACGTGAACTTCACACAGCAGCAGATACTGCACGTCAAGAGCAAGCTAAATTAGCTGCTGCTGATGGCGAAGCATTCCTAGCTGAAAATGCACAACGTGCAGAAGTTACAGTAACTGATTCTGGTCTTCAGTACGAAGTTCTTGTTGAAGGTAATGGCGAAATTCCAACTTCAGACAAGCAAGTACGCGTGCACTACCACGGTATGCTAACAGATGGCACTGTTTTTGACAGCTCTGTATCTCGTGGGCAACCTGCAGAATTCCCTGTAACTGGCGTTATCGCTGGTTGGGTTGAAGCTCTTCAAATGATGCCTGTAGGTTCTAAGTGGAAGCTGTCTATTCCACAAAACCTAGCTTACGGTGAGCGCGGCGCAGGTGCTGCAATCCCTCCGTATGCGGCACTAGTATTTGAAGTAGAGCTATTAGATATTCTATAAGATATCAAGCTTGAACAAATAAACGGCGCTCATAGCGCCGTTTTTTATACCTATAGGTTATACAAATAATAAAAAATCATTGCAACCAGACAAATCTTCACTAGGATTGACGTACCCAAGTCAATTTCTGATTTAAAAGACTTCGGTATTTATCTTTACTAAGGAGTCTCCCAATGAAAAAACGTCGTATCGTAACGACTCTCGCAGCAGTTGCATTGTTGTCATCAAGCACCATGAGTTACGCCTTTAGCCTGTCTGATATTTTCGGTGGAAAAAGTGCAGATCAAGTGGTTAGCCAAGTCGCACAAAACCCGCTAACAAAAACACTTATTTCTGAACTAGGTGTTAAACCAGAACAAGCCGCAGGCGGTGCAGGTGCGCTATTAGGTTTAGCAGCTAGCCAACTTTCAGGTCCACAAGGCAGTGAACTTTCAAAACTGATCCCTGGAGCCGAAAAATTAACGGACTCATTACCAATGGGATTAGGTCAGCTACTTAGCAACCAAGCTAACATTGATAAAGTGTTCTCATTACTAGGTATGGATCCAGCGATGATTAATAAGTTTATTCCAGTTATTACTCAATTCTTAGGCCAACAAGGTGCAAGTAATGCCCTTTTAGGTGCACTAGATAAAGTATGGACTCCTGCAGCAAAATAATATTTTAGCCGTATGAATAACTTACAAGGTAGCGTCGATACGCTGCCTTGTTTTTATTTATAAGCTCACCATAAAACGAAACTAAATGCCTGAACCTTGTGATTCAGTGTCATTATCTTCATGTAAGCCACATTCACGTTTCAGACCAAAAAAGCGCGTCTCTTGCTCTGTCATTCCCGGCTGCCATTTCACCGTAGTATGGATATCCCCGACAGATAAATAATCGTGTTGCTTTAACGGGTGGTAAGGTAACTGATGTTGCTGTAAGTAAGCGTCAATATCGTCATTGGTCCAATCAATCACAGGTAAGAACTTAAACCGACCATTTTGAATCGCCAATACAGGTAACGTCGCTCGCGAATCGGATTGCTCGCGACGTAATCCTGAAAACCACGTTCCCACATTAAGCTCATTCAATGCCCGCCGCATCGGCTCTACTTTATTTAATTGATTATATTGTTTAATTCCATCAACACCTTGGAGCCATAATTGACCATAACGTGCTTCTTGCCATGCGGCACTGTGTTGAGCGCGATAAATATATAAATTCAAATTAAGTTGTTTAGTTAAACTATCAATAAACTGATAAGTCTCTGCAAATAAATAGCCCGTATCGGTAAGCACCACCGCAATATCCGTTTTAGCTTCAGTGACTAAATGCAACATCACTGCCGATTGAATCCCAAAACTAGATGCTAATGCAAACTCGCCGTCAAGATTATCAAGCGCCCATAGCACTCGCTGTTGTGCAGTCATGGTTTCCAGCATGGCATTAATTTCAGCCAGCTGAATAATTTGACTCACTTTTGACAGTTCAAGTAACTCAGCCAGTTGATATTTAGGCATAAAAATCCCTCATCGATATTTTTACTTCATCAATAATGCCAGCACGAATAGTGAAATCACCAAAGCCTTCATTCTCTTGACGCTCCGTCGACCAACGACCGACTAAATTATCTATTTCATCCATGATCTGAGCGACGGTAATATTCTCACGGTACATTTTAGGTACTCGAGTACCATTTCGATTACCACCGAGATGCAAGTTATATCGCCCAGGCGCTTTACCGACTAAGCCTATTTCAGCCAACATCGCGCGACCACAACCATTGGGGCAGCCAGTAACACGCAGAATGATATTTTCGTCTTCGTCTAAGCCATGCTTTTCTAAAACACCTTCAACATCAGTCACAAACTCAGGTAGAAAACGTTCTGCTTCTGCCATCGCTAATGGACAAGTCGGTAGTGAAACACATGCCATCGAATTTTTTCGCTGCTCACTGACACTGTCATCCATCAAGCCATGATCACGCGCGATCTTTTCGATCCTAGCTTTGTCTTTTGCTAACACGCCCGCAACAATCAGATTTTGGTTGGCCGTCATTCTAAAATCACCGCCATGGACCTTCGCTATTGCTGCCATACCCGTTTTAAGAGGTTTGCTCGGTGTATCCAATAAGCGACCATTTTCAATGAATAACGCCAAATGGTGCTTACCATCAATGCCCGCAACCCAACCAATACGATCACCGCGATCGGTAAACTCATACGGTCGACTGGCTTCAAAGCTAATCCCGGCTCGTGACTCAACTTCTGCTTTAAATACCGCCACGCCAACCCGATCAATAGTATATTTAGTTTTGGCATTTTTACGGTTAGAACGGTTTCCCCAATCACGTTGAGTAGTAACCACAGCAGTGGCGACATCAAGGGTTTTATCTAAAGGTACAAACCCGAAATCATCCGCTCGACGAGGATAAGTGGCGTGGTC
Source organism: Photobacterium carnosum (assembly GCF_021236965.1). Classification (NCBI taxonomy): domain Bacteria; kingdom Pseudomonadati; phylum Pseudomonadota; class Gammaproteobacteria; order Vibrionales; family Vibrionaceae; genus Photobacterium; species Photobacterium carnosum. The sequence continues at coordinate 16,198 of NZ_WMDN01000027.1, forward strand.
ACCATGAGTCATTGCTAAGCCACCGCCAACTAACACATTAAAACCTACCAATTTCCCATTATCTGCAATTGCGATAAAATTCAGGTCATTAGCATGGACATCAACATCATTCTGCGGCGGAATAACCACCGTCGTTTTAAACTTACGCGGTAAATAATTACGGCCTAAAATAGGCTCTTCATCCGTTGTCTCAAGCTTTTCACCGTCTAACCAAATTTCAGCATAAGCACGGGTTTTAGGCAGTAGATGCTCACTGATCTTTTTTGCCCATTCATACGCTTGTTGATGCAACTCAGATTCAACAGGGTTGGTGGTACACAACACGTTACGGTTTACATCCCCCGCCGTTGCGATGGAATCAATACCGATACTATTTAATGTTTGATGCATCAGTTTAATGTCAGGTTTTAACACCCCATGGAACTGAAATGTTTGACGGGTGGTTAAGCGAATACTGCCATAAGAAGTATGCTCATCAGCAAATTTATCAATTGCTAGCCATTGTTTAGGAGTGATCACGCCTCCCGGCATTCTCGCCCGTAACATCACATTTTGGAGCGGTTCTAATTTTTGTTTAGCGCGCTCGCCGCGAATATCACGATCATCTTGCTGATACATGCCATGAAAGCGAATTAATTGAAAGTTATCAGCGCTAAATCCCCCAGTGATACGATCATCAAGATCTTGCTCTATGGTGCCGCGAAGAAAATCACTTTGACGTTTTAGACGTTCATTGTCTGATAATTTTTGCTCTGTCATTAGTACATATCCCTTTGATAGCGTTTATCTTTACGCAGCTCATTGAGATACTGCTCTGCTTGCTCGCGCGTTTTCTTTCCTTGTTGTTCAATAACGGTTAACAAGGCTTGATGAACATCTTTGGCCATGTGGGTTGCATCACCACAGACATAAACATGCGATCCTGCTTGTAACCACTGCCACACTTGTGGTGCTTGTTCTAAAATGCGCTGTTGAACATAGATTTTCTCGGCTTGATCTCGACTAAATGCGACATCTATTTGATCCACCACCCCGTCTTTTAGATATTTCTGCCATTCAACTTGGTAAAGAAAATCTTCAGTAAAGGTTCTATCGCCAAAAAATAGCCAGTTTTTACCTGTTGCTTCTCGATTATCACGCTCTTGCACAAAGGCACGGAAAGGCGCAATTCCCGTACCAGGACCAATCATGATCACTGGCGTATTATCATCAGCAGGTAACTTGAAGTTATGATTGGTTTCAACAAATACTTTCACAGCCGCGCCTTCTTGTAGACGTTGTGATAAGAAACTAGATGCGCCACCTTGACGTTGCTCATCACCTTGGGAAAATTCAACCACACCAACCGTTAAATGCACTTCTTCACCCACTTCCTGTTGGCTGGAAGCAATGGAATATAAGCGGGGCGTTAAACGACGTAATAAACTGATTAATTGGTTGGCAGTTAATACCGTCTTCTTAGCCGTTAAAACATCAATGATTTGGTTATTAGCCGCATACTCACGCAATTTTTCACGATCATCCACCAGCTTTTGCAATTTTTTACTGCCAGAGAGTTTGGCATATTGGGTCACAAACTGTGGATTTGATGCGGTAATTTCATAATGGCTAATCAACGCATCACGAATAGATAAGTTACTGCCATCAACATCCACCGAAGTTGCAGCATCTAAGTCAAGTTTCGCTAATATGGCATCAACCAATTGCGGATCATTTTCAAACCATACCCCCAGCGCATCCCCCGCTTGATAGCTTAATCCTGAACCTTCTAAATCAATTTCAATATGGCGTACATCTTTATCTGAATTGCGACCAGTGATTTTCTGGCTTACTAATAAACTGGCCGTATAAGGATTTTGCTTAGTGTAAGTAGCAGCAGATGTAGCATTTTGCCCCACCGGTAACTGAACGACTTCCGCTTCACCCGTTGATAAGGTTTGTTTGGTTTTGGCTAATGCTTGTGTACGCCACTCTGCGGCGGCCACTTCATAGTCAACATCACAATCAAGGCGATCAAGCATCGGCTTCGCACCCAGTTTTGCTAAGTAGCGATCAAAATCTTTGGCGGTTTGGCAGAAAAATTCATAACTAGAATCGCCTAGCCCAATCACGCCGTAGTGTAAATTCGATAATTGAGGGGCTTTTTTTGACTGTAAAAACTGGTGCAGTTCAATCGCATCATCAGGGGCTTCACCTTCTCCATGTGTGGAAGCAATAATAATGACATGGGTTTCTTTACTGAGATTTTTACCTTTAAAGTCACCCGCAGAAACCAGATTAACCGCAATATCTTGCGCGAGAGCTTGCTGTTGTAACGCTTGAGCTACACCTTTAGCATTACCTGTTTGCGAGGCATAAATAATGGTTAGTTTACCCGCAGGTTTTGCAGCGGCCAGTACATTTGATGCAGGAACAGATGCCGTTGTTGATGATTGAGATTGGCTCAACCCCCAAAAATAGCCACTGATCCAAGCCAGTTGTTGTGGTGAGGATTCTGCTGCGGCTAGCTTAAGCTGATCTATTTGTTGATCATTAAGTGGGCTAGCTAAAGCTGATAGTTGGTTGATTGACATAGCACGACGATCCCTATTCATTGCGTTATGTTAGAGTAGCCATTTAAACTAATAACAAGAAAGAATAGATAAGAATGTTTTATAACCATTTGTAAGGTTAATCGTACAAAAAAACCAAATAGAGATATCACTATTTGGTTTTGGAATGGAGAAATAAAGGCAGGATTTAGTATTCGTCAGCAATTCTAACTTGTTGAAAACCAACTTCAAATGCTTGTTGAGTAGCACTGTCAATATCACCATAGCATTGTTCACTGCCACTAATATCCGTTAATGGTACTAAACCGCCGCGACGATGGCGAAATTCAACGATATAACCACTATTAATTGATGGTTCGATGAGTGCTTCAACAAGATCTTGGTCAGCGTATAGGTGTTTCAATTCAGTTAATGTCATCACTTACTCCTCCCTAATACTGATATTATGCATCACACATATAATCAGTTTGCTTACCTTTAAAAGTGGTACATAAACGGGATTAGCGCCAATAAAAAAACCACGAAATAATCGTGGTTTTATAATTGGATCACAAAATAAGTTTATATGTTAATTAGAAATCAACTTCTACACCAGCAAACCAACCATCTAGGTCAACATCACCAGTGTTTGATTTTTTAAAGTCATAAGCCATCATACGGTAACCCGCACGAAGGTTAAGATCTGCTGCCACTAAACCTAATGTATATTTCACACCAGCTTGGCCATCAAACAAACTTGTACCGTCATATTTACCCGCGTTCGCTTGAGCAAATACAGATAATGGTGTTGCTGGAATACCTAACTCAGCAGCAGCATAAACAGTTGGCTGCCAATCACTAAAACTGTTCTGGTGTTGAATTTGAACACCAGTAAATTTAGTCATTGTTACACCTAAATCTAGTGCAACTAAATCGTTATCAAGAATTTCATAATAAGCAGTAAAATCACTTTGCTCAAAATTCACATTCCCAGTATCAATATTGTTGTAACGTACCATTACGTTTGGCACTAAAGGAATAAAATGCTCAAAAGATGCATAGTAAGATGTTGATGTATCATCACTTTTATGACCATCTACTTTTGCGTTTGTAAACCATGCATCCGCACCCACTTTAACACCTAGTAAGGTATCAGCTTGGGCTGGAAGGGCTGCAGCTAGCGTCATTGCCGCTGCAATTGAAAGCACCACTTTTTTCATTCCGAGTCTCCGCTCTTATCATTTTATGTAATTAATCGCACAAAATTATATCAGAAGCGGTATAAAAACTCTGCAATCAATCGCAGTTAATAGCGACGATGACGCGACATACGTTCTTGATGCTGTTTGTCTGCATTACGCTCTCGAAAGAACCAAATACCTAATGCTATCACGATGATCCACGGCAATAATTTAAAGACTAATCCCAACATACCGACAACTGCCATCACCGCAAATCCCGCAGCAACTGCAATGAAGACACCAATCAAACTAACACCGGTAAATATCAGTACCAATGTAAAAGCAACTAAAAACAGGAACTCAAACATAGATTATCCTTTGTTATTACGGCAACATCCAAATGAAATCACCGTGTTATATTTATTATTACCTACAATATTGCACAATTCACGCCAACTATAAGTTAATTATTTTACTTTATTTTTCATGCATATAAAAAACGCCAACTCAATAAAGAATTGGCGTTTACTATTTAGTGGTCAATCTCACCTAATACTAAGTAAAATTCGCCACTTTAATAACAATTATTGAAGTGTTATTACACATCCAACTCAGCAGGAATTTTAGCTAATGCTTGCTGCACGACTTCAATACCCGCCCCTGGCTTATGAGCATTTTCACTAATATAACGACGCCATTGACGTGCACCAGGCATACTTTGGAATAAACCTAGCATATGACGAGTAATATGGCCTAAGCATGAACCATTGGCTAACTGACGTTCAATGTAAGGATACATCGCTTCAATGACTTCACGACGTTTCATTACTGGACGCTCACTGCCAAATAAACGTTGATCGACTTCTGCCATTAAATATGGACTTTGGTAAGCTTCACGACCCACCATGACACCATCCATATATTTAAGATGCTGTTCCATTTCTTCAAAGGTTTTAATACCACCATTGATAGCCATGGTTAACTGTGGAAAATCTTGCTTTAATTGATATACACGCGGGTAATCTAAAGGTGGAACTTCACGGTTTTCTTTTGGACTCAAGCCTTTAAGCCATGCTTTACGAGCGTGAATAGTAAAATTATCACAACCGCCTTTTTCTGACACAGTTTGAATAAAGTGGCTTAGAAATTCATAAGAATCTTGCTCATCAATACCGATACGCGTTTTAACTGTTACAGGAATGTCAGCCACTTCACGCATTGCAGCAACACACTGTGCCACCAGCTCAGCCTCACCCATTAAACAAGCACCAAACATGCCGTTTTGAACACGATCAGACGGACAACCTACATTTAAGTTGATCTCATTATAACCACGATCTGCGGCTAGTTTTGCACAACGAGCAAGATCAACCGGATTTGAACCACCAAGTTGTAATGCTAATGGATGCTCTTCTTCGTTATAAGAAAGAAAATCACCTTTACCATGAATAATTGCACCAGTCGTTACCATTTCAGTATACAACAGAGCTTCTTTACTCATTAGACGATGAAAATAACGGCAATGACGATCAGTCCAATCCAGCATAGGGGCAACAGAAAAACGAGCAGAAGGGTACATGTAACAACATTCCTTACATATTAAGTGGTTATGGCAAATACCACTTACGGGTATTGCAATATACTTCATCCGATGTCGATTTTTGTTTTCGATAAGGGACGGATGAGGGACAGTTTAGGAGGCATAAACGGTCCCTAAAATATCTTTTGAGGCGCGGATTCTACCCTAAAATGACTATTGTCACCATGATTAGACGGGGATCACCCTCAACCCATGATCGGTTTAACAATGCTTTAAAATACGGAAGACAGTATCAGGTAAGGTATATAAACAAGAAAAGCCATATTCAAATAAATATGGCTTTTTATAATCAGAAGATCATTTGTAGCGACTCTTTTATTACACTTCAGGCGGAGTACCTTCCGCGTTAGATACAATCGCATCCATTTGTACTAAAGCATCCATTGCGATGGCTGAAACACCAATAGTTGTTCTTGCTGGAAGATTATCATTAAAGAATGTTGTATAAACATCATTAACAGCATCAAGGTCAGCCATATTTTTTAGTTGAATGTTTACCTTAACAATATCATCCATAACATGATTAACACTTTCAACTATCGCTTTAATATTAGTTAAACATTGTCTTGCTTGTTCATTAACGCCACCGTCAACAATATTACCCGTCATCGAATTTAACGGTAATTGCGCAGAAATATTACTGTAATGCGAAAACGCAACTGTTTGGGTTGATAACGACGTTTGAGGTGCATTATGGGTGTTATTCGCTTTAATGACCAAGCCATGACGATCTTCAACCGCTTGTGGTGGTGTTCCATCGCCATGAGAAACCGTTGCATCAATCTGTACTAATGCGCCCATAGGTAAACCTTCAACAACGATCACTGAGCGGGCTGGCATATAACCGCAAGTGCGAGCAATGGCAGAGTCAGGAAAATAACGGCTATATATTTCATTAATAGCTTCAATATCAGCAAGGTTTTCAAGATAAATATTAATTTTAACAATATCGTCAGCAGGAACGTCGATCGCTTCTAGAATGCTCTTAAGATTTTTTAAACATTGTCCAGTCTGCTCTTTTACGCCACCAGCAATAATATTCCCGGTTTTAGGATCAAGCGGTAATTGTGCTGAAATGTGGTTGTAATGTGAAAAAGCGACGGTTTGGGTCGATACATCACTGTTTGGGGCATTTGCTGTATTTCGAGCAATTTTGACAAGATCACAAGGAGCTTGTGTTCCTGAGCCTTCACCATTTGAAATCACTGCATCCATTTGAACTAATACCGCGTCCATTGGTAACGCAGCGACACTCATAACAGTACGAGTAGGCAAGTAACGAGGGAAAAAAGTAGCGTAAACATCATCAACAATATCAAGATCTTTGATATTTTTAAGATACACATTGATTTTGATAACATCATGCATCGCATGATCAATACTTTCGACAATAGCCTTAATATTCTTTAGGCATTGTTCTGCCTGTTCTTTAACTCCACCTTCAACAATTTTTCCACTGTTAACATCAAGAGGTAATTGCGCTGAAATATTATTGTAATGCGAAAAAGCAACAGTTTGTGTTGCAACCAAATCGCGGGGTGCTGTTACTGTATTTCGTGAGGATTTTATAATACCGCCCATCTCATCTCTCTTTATATATTAAATAAGGACGAGGTAATATTGCAGATCATTGGCAGGTAAAAAACCGCTTTCATCACAACTTATTAAATCTTATAAATAATTGTATTTTATAAAAACAATCTAAATCTTTCATTCTTAGACTACAGAACTAAAATTTATATTTATTTACTAATTCAATATATCGCACCATTTATAACGAGGTTCAATATTTAGCAATTAATATCTAATGCCTATTTTTTCATAACAAAAAAGGCCTTGAACATTGTTCAAGGCCTTTCTCTAAATTCTTGTTAACTAAAAGGTCTATAACTGACCTTGTTGCAAGACTTTACTTAGTCATATTACCGCTTTTGTACATTGTAGAAAATACTGGCGTGTAAAGTGCAACAATTTTAGTAATGATACCTGACATTGATTTTTACCTTAAATAATTAAGCTTGTTATATATAACCATTACCTAATTATTAAATAGTTAAGGCGTCGGTCACGTTTCGTTGGGCGTCATTATAGGTATTTTAAACAACTTGAGAAATGAAAAAAAATGCAACCTTGGCATTAGTTTTTGTAATGCTTTAATAATCGTGTTTTTAAGATACGTAACAACCCAATATTCAGTACGTTCTAGCACAATCACGCTGTTTTACAGTAACTGTTCTAGCGCTTAAACGTATAGAAATCTGACGTTTAATCTAAATAATATTTATAGAACAGCATTAATTATGCGAATAATACATCCCTACGTCTTTATAGAAAATCTATTGCAATTCAATGTGGTTTACTAAACTTTATAATAAAAATTTATAATCATTAAAACTCAAAGCCTCTTTTTTGCGACATCTGCTTTTTTCTATCACTTTATAACGTGATCATTTACACGGAATCTTTTTCCTTATAACAGTTAATAGCTAAGTGTGAGTATGTTTTTAGACAGCTGTGATAAAATAAAACCTTAATGACGTTTTTCTGAGGCTCTATGACGGTTCAAATTCAACTGCTAGCGAAAGCACAACAGCTCTGTGAGCAACGAGGGGTTAGAATGACCCCGCAGCGATTAAAAGTACTGGCACTGATCATTAATCATCATAGTTCTATTAGTGCTTATGAGTTACTCGATTTACTCAAAATATCAGAACCCCAAGCGAAACCGCCGACGGTTTATCGCGCGTTAGATTTTCTATTAGCACAAGGGTTTGTTCATAAAGTTGAATCAACCAATAGCTATATTGCGTGTTGCGTACTTGGCCATGCGGATCATTGTTCACAACTATTAATTTGTGATGAATGTGGGTTTGTTGAAGAAATCCATGATGATGAACTGGCAAAACTTTTACGCCAAAAATCAGAACAATATGGTTTCATGATCAAGCACCACGTGGTTGAAAGCCATGGCATTTGTCATAAATGTCAGCAAACTAAAAACGCATGATTGTCCAATAGTGCTGTCACCATCAGTGATGGCACCTTCTGATATTTTCTCCCCCCCTCCTTTCAGCGCCTTTCTCTTTAAAATAAATTATCGTTAACTCAAACATAAAAGCACAATAAAAAACTACTCATTGTCATAAATTCGATCTAGACTAAATTCGCAATAAGCACCTAGTTACCTATTGATTGTAACTACTACGATTAGTCTATAAGGGAAGACGTAAATGAGTAAACTGACTGGAACCGTAAAGTGGTTCAACGATGATAAAGGCTTTGGTTTTATTTCTGCTGCCGATGGTAAAGACGTTTTTGTTCATTTCAGTGCTATTCAGGCACAAGGACGTAAAACTTTACGTGAAGGCCAAAATGTTGAATTTATCGTCACTGATGGTCAGAAAGGCCCGCAAGCTAGCGACGTTATCACACTATAATTAAGCTAACGCCAAAAATAAAAAAACGCCGCAATCATCACGATTGCGGCGTTTTATTTTATCGGTCAATTACATTAACCAATAATAGGCATTATGCACGCCATTGTTTGAATGCATTAATCAAACCATTAGTTGAACTATCGTGGCTTACAACACCCTCGTTGCTATTTAGCTCAGGTAAAATTTGGTTAGCCAATTGCTTACCAAGTTCTACGCCCCACTGGTCAAAACTACAGATGTTCCAAATAACACCTTGGGTAAAGATTTTATGCTCATACAATGCGATTAGTGCACCTAATGTGTATGGCGTAATTTCTTTAAGCAGAATAGAGTTAGTTGGACGATTACCTTCAAAAACTTTAAATTCAGCTAGCTCATCAATTTCTGCTTGTGATTTACCTGCAGCAACAAACTCAGCTTCTACTGTCTCGCGACTCTTACCAAATGCTAATGCTTCAGTTTGTGCGAAGAAGTTAGCCATCAGTTTAGGGTGATGATCACCTAATGGATTATGGCTAATCGCTGGTGCAATAAAGTCACATGGAATTAACTTCGTGCCTTGGTGAATAAGTTGATAGAACGCGTGTTGACCATTCGTTCCTGGCTCACCCCAAATGATAGGACCTGTTTGGTAATCCACTGGCTTACCACCACGATCGACATATTTACCATTTGATTCCATGTTACCTTGCTGGAAGTAAGCAGGGAAACGGTGCATATATTGATCGTAAGGTAGGATCGCTTCAGTTTCTGCGCCGTGGAAGTTGTTATACCAAATACCAATTAACGCTAGAATTACAGGTAATTTTTGCTCTAGTGGCGCGGTTGCAAAATGATTATCCATTGCATGACCACCTTCCAATAACTTAACGAAGTTATCAAAACCTACCGCCAAGCTAATAGAAAGACCAATTGCAGACCATAGTGAGTAACGACCACCAACCCAATCCCAGAACTCAAACATGTTATCAGTATCGATACCAAATTCAGCCACAGATTCTGCATTAGTAGAGAGCGCAGCAAAGTGTTTTGCAACGTGTGCTTTATCTTCCGCCATTGCTAAGAACCAATCACGCGCAGACAATGCGTTAGTCATCGTTTCTTGAGTAGTAAAGGTTTTAGATGCAATTAAGAATAACGTTGTTTCAGGATTTAAGTCTTTTAGCGTTTCAACAATGTGTGTCGCATCAACGTTAGAAACAAAGTGCATGTTTAGGCGTGTTTTGTACGCTGCTAATGCTTCTGAAACCATGTAAGGGCCAAGATCTGAACCACCAATACCGATATTAACGACATCAGTGATTTCTTTGCCGGTGTAACCTTTCCACTCGCCACTTACAATACGGTTAGTGAAACGTTCCATCTTCGCTAATACTGCATTTACTGCAGGCATAACATCTTTGCCATCAACAATGATTGGCGTATTGCTACGGTTACGTAACGCAACATGGAGTACAGCACGATCTTCAGTACGGTTAATTTTCACACCGTTGAACATATCCGCAATAGCAGCATCAAGCTCAGTTTCTTTTGCTAATGCAAACAACTTAGTCAAAGTTTCTTCTGTGATCAGGTTCTTAGAGTAATCTAATAAAATATCAGAACCAAACTGGGCAGAAAACTTGGCAAAACGCTCGCTATCATTTGCAAATAAATCACTTAATTCAAAATCTTGAGCTTGTTCAAAATGCGCAGTCAGTGCTTGCCACGCTTTAGTTTGCGTTGGATTAATATTCTTTAACATAATAATGTTCCTGATTTTGTTATGTTCATCCCTCGAAGCATACCGCCTTCGAAAGATCCTCGATCTATGCTATACAACCTAAAATGCTAGGTCTCTAATAATAAGGTTATCTGTTACAACCAATTATGACGCTAATATCGTATTATCGTCATTGCGTCAGGTCACGAAAATATGATGCATCATACCTGTATTTATAAACAAGATGATAATGGTAATCACTAATTAAACTAAAAGGTTTCACCGATAAATAAAGAGTAATGGTATATCAAAGGCTTTATCAAAGATTAAAGAATACCAAAATGATACTGGCAGATAACGGGCCGCGATTACTCTTCAAGGTAAATAGTAAATTTTAACCAAAAAAAAGCCGCAGGTTAAACCCACGACTCGTCTTTTTTATGAATAAGTCATCGCCACTCGAGGGGTTAACTTAGTCATTAATTCATAAGCAATAACACCTGTATATTGTGCTATCACTTCAGCAGGTAAACCTTTACCCCATAAAATAGCTTCATCACCTACTTTATCGGTCGCATTCGGTCCTAAATCTACGGTCAACATATCCATTGAAACACGCCCAGCCGTTGGCACAATCCGACCATTAACCATCACTGGTGTACCATTAGGCGCACAACGTGGATAACCATCACCATAACCAATAGCAATAACACCCATTTTAGTATCTTGCTCACAGGTCCAAATGCCACCATAACCGACTTGTTCACCTTTTTTAACGTCACGAACAGCAATTAAGCTCGATGTTAACGTCATAACCGGTTGTAGATTATAGTTTGATGCCGAACGTTCTAATTCATCAAATGGTGACACGCCATACATAATAATGCCCGGACGGATCCATTCAAAATGACTATCAGGCCACGCTAAAATACCCGCTGATGCTGCTAATGAACGCTCACCTTGGTAAGGCTTGGTCAAGGTTGAAAAACACGCAATTTGATTAACGGTAATATCACTATTTAGATTATCAGCATTACCAAAATGACTAATAAAACGTAATGGCTTCGCAACATTATCGCAGTCATTTAAGCGTTGCATAAACTCAGGCACTTGCTCTGGGCGTAATCCAAGTCGGTGCATGCCTGTGTCTATTTTTACCCATACACGTACGGGTGCATCTAACTCGGCTTGTTCCAGCGCTTCCAGCTGTTCAATCGAATGCACTACGGTATGAATATTATTAATCACCAATACTGGAAGATCTGTTGGCGCATAAAAACCTTCTAATAATAAGATCGGTTTTACCACGCCACCAGCGCGCAGTATTAAAGCTTCTTCTATACGTGCCACACCATAAGCATCAACATCGATAAGGCTTTTCGCCACATCTAACAACCCGTGTCCGTATGCATTAGCTTTAACAACCGCTAAAATTTTACTCTTTGGTGCCTGCAGGCGGATTTGACTCAGATTATGTGCCAAAGCTTGGGTATCAATATGTGCAGTTGCAGCTTTCATCCAATATCCTAAATAATTTTTAAGGCTTACTCTTCATCAAAGGCTGGACCAGCATAGTTATCAAAGCGAGAGAACTGGCCTTGGAACGTTAAACGCACAGTACCAATTGGACCATTACGTTGTTTACCTAAGATGATTTCAGCGATCCCTTTAAGGGCACTGTCTTCGTGATAAACCTCATCACGGTATATAAACATGATTAAGTCAGCATCCTGCTCGATGGCGCCAGATTCACGCAGATCAGAGTTAACAGGACGCTTATCTGCCCGTTGCTCTAACGAACGGTTAAGCTGAGAGAGGGCAACAACAGGCACATTTAATTCTTTTGCTAATGCTTTAAGCGAACGTGAGATTTCAGCAATCTCTAACGTACGGTTTTCTTGTAGTCCTGGCACACGCATCAACTGAAGGTAGTCGATCATGATCATACTAAGACCACCGTGATCACGTGCAATACGACGCGCGCGTGAACGTACTTCTGTTGGTGTTAAGCCGGAACTATCATCAATGAACATATTCTTCTTTTGCATCAGAATACCCATTGTTGATGATATCCGTGCCCAATCTTCATCGTCCAATTGTCCGGTACGAATTTTGGTTTGGTCAACGCGAGATAATGATGCCAACATACGCATCATGATCTGTTCTGCGGGCATCTCTAATGAGAAAATCAGCACTGGTTTATCTTGATCCATGGCTGCATTTTCACATAAGTTCATCGCAAAGGTCGTTTTACCCATAGATGGACGTGCGGCAACAATAATCAAATCAGACCCTTGCAAACCAGCAGTCTTCTTATTTAAATCAGTAAAGCCCGTTGAAACACCCGTTACACCATCTTGTGGTGATTGATAAAGCAACTCAATACGTTCAAGCGTACGCTCTAAAATTGTATCAACGTTTTGGGGGCCCTCTTTATCATTAGTCCGTTGTTCAGCAATGGCAAAAACTTTACTTTCGGCCATATCCAACAAGTCTTCACTAGTGCGACCTTGTGGATCATAACCCGCATCAGCAATTTCATTGGCAACGCCAATCATATCGCGGATCAAAGCTCGCTCACGGACAATATCAGCATACGCTAAAATATTGGCAGCCGACGGGGTGTTTTTAGCCAATTCAGCAAGGTAAGCAAAACCACCAACACCATCAAGTTTGTCAGACCGCTCAAGATGTTCAGACAGCGTGATCAAATCAAGTGGCTGTCCACCTTCCAATAAGGCTGCGGTTGCCTCAAAAATAATCCGATGAGGGCGACTGTAGAAATCTTTTGCAACGACTTTTTCAGCAACAGTATCCCAACGCTCATTATCCAGCATTAAACCGCCAAGTACTGATTGCTCAGCCTCAAGCGAATGCGGTGGCATCTTAATGGCGTCCATTTGATTATCTTTTAATTGTTTCGATTTACGATTATCTGTCATAGCAATTGTGCATTTACCAAAACCAAGAACGGAGCTCGACAGTATAACCTATCCCCTGCCTCTGAGTAGCTATAAACGATTACGATTGATCACTTGCAACAACAACAATTATCCTCCTTTTTAGTTTTACGAAAAGTATGCTGACGATTCCTAACCAAAAGCTGACAAATTTACGCTAGAATGCGACGATCAATGTTTCGACCTTTACCTTACCCTGCCAGCGGAGGTCTTTTGGCAAGATATATACTCACATTTCTATTGCTTGCCACTACCGCAGCCAATGCCAGTGAAGAATCAACACCGGAAGCACCGACTGAACCATCGCCATTAACCAGTACTATCGGCTTGGGTTATCAAGCACTATCGGGTAACTCTGACTCCCAGACCATGAATGGTAATGTGGCGCTGACGTACACCAAAGGCCGTTATCAAACCAATGCCGATGCCAAATTTATTATGGCAAAGAAAAATGGCGAAGAAGATAAGCGGAAACTATCAACCAGCTTAAAATCAAAACGGATGATCCGTGATGGTTATTATTTTTATGGTAATGGCAGCTATATTGATGACCGCTATGGGCCTTATTATGCAGATTCGATAGTCTCAACCGGTATCGGTTACCGTTTATTTAACTATGAGACATTTCAAACATTAGTGGATATTGGCCCCGGCTTTCGCCATCAAGATCCTAATCTCGATGAGATAAAAAACGACAGTATTGTGAAACAAGAAGTCGTTAATGAAATGGTATTGCAAAGCACCATCGATATTCAATGGAAGCCATTAAAAACACTGACACTCAGTGCTAAATTTAACGTCATTTCAGGGCAAAGTAACACCACCTTAGAAAGCACATTTAATGCGACTAATGCGATCACCGACAATATTGCTTTAAACGTAGGTTACACCCAAACAGCTTATTCTTGGGTACCTGAAGGCATGAAAAATTCCGATAGTACCACCACTATCTCACTGATTTACACTTTATAAATCAAGATTTCCTAAATTCCAGACATAAAAAAACCAGCCATAAGGCTGGTTTTTTACTATTAAAGCTAAAAGCGATTACTTAGCAGCAACAACGTTTAGTTTAACAGTTGCGAATACATCTGAACTTAGCTGAACGCTAACTTCAAATTCGCCAGTTGCACGTAGTGCGCCTTCAGGTAGACGTACTTCACTCTTAACAAGTGCTACGCCAGCTGCAGAAACTGCATCAGCGATGTCACGAGTACCGATTGAGCCGAATAGTTTACCTTCGTCACCAGCTTTAGATTCAATAACCACACCTTCAAGCGTGTTTAGTGCTTCAGCACGTGCTTGAGCAGCAGCATGTTGCTCAGCAACTTTAACTTCTAGCTCTGCACGACGTGCGTCGAACATTTCAACGTTCGCTTTAGTCGCCATAACAGCCTTAGCTTGTGGGATAAGGAAGTTACGAGCATAGCCCGCTTTAACGTTAACCTGGTCGCCAAGGCCACCTAGGTTAGCTACTTTATCAAGTAGAATAACTTGCATTATCTTGTCCTCTATAAAATTCTAAAAACGACTACTGCTTACAGATGCTTATCTGTGTACGGTAGAAGTGCTAGGTAACGAGAACGCTTGATAGCACGAGCTAGCTGACGCTGGTATTTAGCACGAGTACCAGTGATACGGCTAGGTACAATTTTACCAGCTTCAGTGATGTAGTTTTTCAGAGTTGCTACGTCTTTGTAGTCAATCTCTAGTACGCCTTCTGCTGTAAAACGGCAGAATTTACGACGACGGAAGAAACGAGCCATGGGCTATCTCCTGATCTAAATTAAGTCAATGTAATCGGCATGCAAAACTAATTTCCCGATACCATTACGGCCGGTTTGGTAAGAGATAAATCCCTCCACCTTAATTGTGCTTCCGACAACTAAATCTTGAGTGAGTACTTGTTGACCTTTACCACTGATTACCACGTTAATATAACAATATATTTGACGTGGTAAGTCAGCTTCCCGCTGCACAGAGCGATGCTCAAGCACAAAGTGACAATGAGGTATGCCTGCCGGGGATTGGCTTCGTTTGGGATGCTTGGCAATAGTGCCAGTCAACACCAGACGATTAGTCATTAATACAAATTACTCAGCAGCTGCTTCGCCTTCAGATTGTGCTTCAGCACGATCTTCACGCTTAGTAAAACGCTCTTCTTTAGCCTTCATCATAGGAGATGGCTCAGTAACAGCGTGTTTAGTACGCATGATCATGTTACGGATCACTGCGTCGTTGAAGCGGAAGTTTGACTCAAGCTCGTCAATAACAGCCTGCTCAGCTTCAATGTTCAAAAGAACATAGTGTGCTTTGTGCAGTTTGTTGATTGGGTAAGCCATTTGACGGCGGCCCCAATCTTCTAGACGGTGAATTTGACCACCAGAATCTTTGATAGCAGCAGTGTAACGCTCGATCATGCCAGCAACTTGCTCGCTTTGATCAGGGTGCACCATGAATACGATTTCGTAATGACGCATAGGTTGCTCCTTACGGATTATTCAGCTTCCCTTGTCGGCTCGGTTAACCTGAGGAAGCAAGGAACTAAAAAAAGAACCGAGAATTTGGATGACGGATAGTACAGAGAATGATCAATCTAGGCAAGCTTATTTTCTCGCCACTCGCCGTTTTTCAATGAAATGAACTCGAACCTTAGTTTATCGCTACTAACATTGACTCATCATGGCCATCTCTGTTCATTTTTCATACCGATAAACAATAAAAGACCCACCCAGTAACCACTGCGTGGGTTTAAATAATTATGCACTTATTTGGGGTTAATCACGCATTATCCGCGTTGACGTACCGCTTCAAATAAACAGATACCTGTCGCTACCGATACGTTCAAACTTGATACTGAACCCGCCATTGGGATCTTAATCAAATCATCACACGTTTCACGGGTTAAACGACGCATGCCTTCACCTTCAGCACCCATAACAATCGCCAATGGCCCAGTTAGTTTACTGTGGTAAAGATCATGGGTTGCTTCACCAGCAGTACCCACAATCCATACGCCTTTATCTTGTAACGCACGCATAGTACGAGCCAGATTGGTTACACGTACTAATGGCATAATTTCAGCCGCACCACATGCCACTTTACTTGCAGTCGCATTCAACTGTGCTGAACGATCTTTTGGAACAATCACAGCCACAGCACCTGCTGCATCAGCATTACGTAAACACGCACCAAGGTTATGCGGGTCAGTCACACCATCTAAAATCAACAATAATGGATTTTCTTTGGTCGCTAATAAATCATCAAGGTTGTTTTCATTGTACTGCTTACCCGGACGCACACGCGCAATAATACCCTGATGAGAGGCACCATCAACTTTGTCATCTAATGCTTTACGGCCTGCTTCTTGAATCGTGATGCCTAAGTCTTTCAACTCAGTAATTAACGGCAGCAAACGATCATCTTCACGCCCTTTCAGTACGAATACTTCAATAAAGCGCACCGGATCAGATGCGAGTACAGCTTTAACGGCATGGATGCCAAAAATCATATCATTACTCATGGATTAACTCTTCTTTGCTGCGCGTTCTGATTTACCCGCACGTTGCTTTTTCTTCTTGCTAACTTTGGGCTTCTTTTTTGGATCTGTCAGCGGCTTTTCATCCGATAACTTACGTGGTTTTTTATTTCTTGGCTTTTTCTTTTTAGCGTCAGCTTCAGCTTGTGGAATCGCGCCTTCTTTTAAATTTTTACGTACAGAAGAGCGCTCACGTTTACTTTTATCTCGTGATTCAGACTTAGCGTCACCATCTTCAACTTTAAATGCAGGCATTCCTTGGCGCTTTAGGCCATCAGCTTTGCGCATGCGTTGTTTTTTCTCACGCCCTTTCGCTGTTTTACCTGCACCACGTTGTTTACGCTCTGCACCAACGATATCAAAGTCTAATTGACGATCATTTAGGTTAATAGCGGCTACTTTAACCTGAACAGTATCACCTAAACGATAAATCACGCCCGAGCTTTCACCGACCAAGCGTTGACCTACAGGATCAAATTGGTAGTAATCGTTAGCTAAGTTTGAAATATGCACTAAGCCATCAATGTTAAGCTCATTTAGTCGCACAAAGAAACCAAAACCGGTAACATTCGCAATCACACCTTCAAACTCATCGCCAAGGTGATCTTGCATGTACTCACACTTGAGCCAATCAGACACATCACGGGTCGCATCATCAGCACGACGTTCTGTGGTTGAACATTGCTCACCGATAGCATCAATTTCATCAAATGAATAATGATGACCACCTGTTAGTGTATCGTTGTTAGTGTTACCTGCTTGTTTAGCAATTAAAAACTTAATTGCACGGTGCAAGGTTAAGTCAGGGTAACGACGAATTGGCGAGGTAAAGTGAGCATATTGACTAAGGGCTAAACCAAAGTGACCAATATTATCTGCTTGATAAACCGCTTGCTTCATCGAGCGCAATAGCATGGTTTGAATTAATT
The DNA here is from genome assembly GCF_021236965.1 of Photobacterium carnosum. Lineage (NCBI taxonomy): Bacteria > Pseudomonadati > Pseudomonadota > Gammaproteobacteria > Vibrionales > Vibrionaceae > Photobacterium > Photobacterium carnosum. The sequence goes on from NZ_WMDN01000027.1 coordinate 34,076, forward strand.
CACGATCATTACGATCTTTAATTAAATTCGCTAACGCTGCGTAATCTTTCGGGCTTGGCTCTAAACCACCACCAAGTTCTAAACTTAGCTCGCCCAAGAAATCACGGAAGCCTTGCAGACGCTCTTCACCTGGCGTGTCGTGAACACGGTATAGCGCAGGTTCTTTTGCACTTTCTACAAATTGAGCAGAAGCAATATTAGCTAAAATCATACATTCTTCGATGATTTTATGTGCTTCATTACGTACTAACGGTACGATGTTCTCAATTTTACGATCAGCATTGAAAACAAACTTGGTTTCAATGGTTTCAAATTCAATCGCACCACGGGCTTCACGAGCAACTTTCAGCGCTTTAAACATGCTGTAAAGTTCTTCAAGGTGCGGCACTAATGGTTGGTAACGTTGACGCAGTTCTTCATCACCTTCCAGCATGTTACTTACTTTAGTGTAAGTTAAACGTGCATGTGAATTCATCACTGCTTCATAATGTTTATAGCCAGTAAGCTTACCGCCCTCAGAAACGGTCATCTCACATACCATACACAAGCGATCGACTTGTGGATTAAGTGAACATAGACCATTTGAAAGCACTTCTGGCAGCATTGGAATAACTTGAGCTGGGAAGTAAACTGAGTTACCACGCTTTAGGGCTTCATTATCCAGCGCCGATTTAGAACGCACATAATAACTTACATCGGCAATTGCTACCCATAAACGCCAGCCACCATCAGGGTTACGCTGACAGTGTACGGCATCATCAAAGTCACGTGCATCTTCACCATCAATGGTTACCAATGGTAATTGACGTAAATCAACACGACCCAATTTAGCGTCTTCTGGTACTTCCTCAGTAAGATGCTTTATTTGGTTATCAACTTCTGATGGCCACACGTGTGGAATATCATGGGTACGCAGTGCTATTTCGATTTCCATACCCGGTGCCATATTCTCACCCAGTACTTCAACCACACGACCCACCGCATTATGTTGACGTGTTGCTCGTTGATTGATCTCAACCACAACCACGTTACCCATACGGGCACCTTGACGGACGTCTTGTGGAATAATGATATCTTGAGCAATACGAGAATCATCAGGTACCACGTAGCCCATGCCATCTTCAAGGAAGAAACGACCGACAATTTGGTTTGGTGATTCAGTTAACACACGCACAACACGGCCTTCACGACGGCCACGTTTATCTTCGCCATCAGCCTGCGCTAAAATGTAATCACCATGGATCACTGTGCGCATTTGATGGGCAGGTAACAATAAATCAGTGTCTTTACTATAAGTACCTTCAGGGCGTAAAAAGCCAAAACCATCACGGTGGCCGATAACGTAGCCTTTAATTAAATCTAAACGCTCAGGCAATGCATAGCACTGGCGGCGAGTAAAGATTAATTGACCATCACGCTCCATCGCACGTAAGCGACGACGTAGACCTTCATATTGATCATCACCTTTAAGTTTTAACTCAGTAAATAACTGGTCACGACTAACGGGTGTACTAAAGCCACGGATTACTTCTAATAGTAACTCACGGCTTGGAATGGGGTTTTCGTAATTAGATGCTTCGCGTTCGCGAAAAGGATCAACCGGTAAATCGGTAGTACCTTTAGACATAAACAGTTCCTGTTGGCCAGCCATACTTTAAGTATACTCAGCTCTTAGGTGAACAGATGGAAACAGGCAATAAATACCTATTCCACTAAATAATAGGGAGTAGTGTGATGCTAGACCATTATCGTTAAATGGCCTTAGTGTTCTGCAGGCAGCCCTAATAAGACACGCAATGGTGGATTATTATCTATCAAAGTCAATAATGTGTACTTATCAAGCTCATTTAAAAAAGCATTGCGCGCATCAGCAAGGATCCCCTTTAACTGACATGCTGGCGTAATATTACAAAAATCAGGTGCACAATTGACGATTTGTAACGGTTCAATCGCCCTTACTACGTGCCCTAATACAATATTTCCCGCAGGCATTCCTAAGCGAATACCACCATTTTTTCCGCGTACGGTTTCTACATAACCTAATTGGCCTAATTTATTAATAATTTTGACCATATGATTACGCGACACACCATAAGTGTCGGTTACTTTTGTGATACTTGTTAACTCACCCTCAGGCAGGCTAGCAAGATATATCAAGGCTCGTAGGCCATAATCGGTAAAACTGGTTAACTGCACATTGACTCCTCTTGTTACTATTTTAATCGCGTTCTTGACTAAAAGATACAGATCAGATACAACTTATAACATATATTATAAATACAACTTACAAAAGAGAAAGTCATGCTCACTCAAAAAACCATTGATATCGTAAAATCGACCGCACCAGTTATTGCCGCAGCTGGCCCTGTTGTCACTCAACATTTTTATCAACGTATGTTTGATCACAACCCTGAACTTAAAGATGTTTTTAATATGAGCCATCAACAAGGCCCAGATAAAAACACGCCATCAAGCCAACAACAAGCATTATTTAATGCGGTATGTGCTTACGCTAATAATATTGATAATTTAGCGGTACTACTACCTGCCGTCGAAAAAATAGCTCAAAAGCACACCAGTTTTTTAATTACTGCCGATCAATATCAAATAGTAGGTCATCATCTTTTAGCCACTATTGATGAATTATTAGCACCTGGGCAAGAGGTATTGGATGCTTGGGGAGAAGCTTACGGCGTATTAGCCAATATTTTCATTAATCGTGAAGAAGAGATCTACCAAGAAAGTGATGCTAAAATTGGCGGCTGGCGTGGCACACGTGAATTTGTTGTAACAAGTAAACAATCAGACAGTGAATTAATCACCAGTTTTACTTTTTCGCCAACAGATGGCGGCCAAGTAGCGACCTACAAACCAGGACAGTACTTAGGTATTTATATTAATGCCGATGAACTCGCGAACCAAGAAATCCGCCAATACAGTTTATCGTCAGCGCCTAATAACAATCATTACCGTATTTCTGTAAAACGCGAAACCCAAGGTACGGTATCAAACTACCTTCACGATAAAATTAATGTTGGCGATAAGATCAAACTGGTAGCACCTGCTGGTGATTTTTTCTTGGATGTTAATCCACAAACCCCCGTAACGTTAATTTCAGCGGGTGTGGGTTTAACGCCAATGCTCGCCATGCTTGAAACACTGACCCAACATCAAGCGCCAGTGAATTGGTTACACGCAACAGAAAATGGTCAGCAACACGCTTATAAAGATCATGTAAAAACACTGGCAAATCAACATTCGCACATTTCAGCATTAACATGGTACAACGCGCCAACGAGTGGCGATCGTCAAGCAGAAGATTATGATTACCAAGGCTTGATCGAGCTTGATAAAATTGCTACTCAAATTTCAGATCCTGAAATGCATTTTTATTGCTGTGGTCCTGTTGGCTTTATGCAATTTATCGCTAAACAGTTAATTGAACTGGGTGTAACTAGCGATCGTATTCATTACGAATGTTTTGGCCCACATAAAGTGCTGTAATATTTTTCATTACTGCTTACACAATGAAATTCCACACCATCAAAAACAGCACCTAATGAGGTGCTGTTTTTATTGCAATCTATAACAACTATTACCAAAACGATGAGCGTCGTTTAGCGCGCGCGATAATATTAACTGGCATCTTTAGTGCTAACTGCTGCCGTAATCGACGTAATTGTTGATGTTGACGCTTATCAGTGGTCACGGTTTGATATAACCACCGATATGCATCTTCAAAATCTAACGGACTGCCATTATCAGCAATGAGTAATTGTGCTAATTGAATGCGAGCACGAACATTGCCCAACGCTGCAGCTTCACGTAAATAAGGGATCGCACGCTCTTTATCCTGTTGTAAAATAACACCTTGAGCGTAATAACGCCCCAATTGTTCTAACGCGACAGGGACGCCTTGTTGAGCAGCGGCACGCATGTAATACACGCCTTGTTCAACATCTTTTGGAACACACACACCCCACGCCAACATATCACCATAAAGAAATTGATAGGTCGGTGATTCTGTTTGTTGAGCGCGCGCTTGAATATCTTGTACTAGTTGACAGTCATCCGCTTTTACTTGGCGTAAATGCTGATTCGTCGTAAACCACGCGCTAAGCTGATCTTCAGTATAAATAGGCACAGCATCACCCACTACCGTAAGAGCGTATACAGGTGTTGCTAACCAAAAAGCAAAGGTCATCAGTAAGCGCTTCATTTACATTCCTCAAACACCGAATAGTTATCTATCGGCAATGTACAACGAAACTTTAATCATGATAGATGGCAGTCTAACAGTAATATTGAGCTATAAAAAAACCAGCTCGAAAGCTGGTTTTTATTACTTAAAACAACCGCGAGTGATTACTCACCGTATGGGTGAACTTTGATGATTGTCTCGTTACGGTCAGGACCAGTAGAGATAATATCAATTGGCACACCTGTTAGCTCTTCAATACGTGCGATGTAATCAAGTGCTGCTTGTGGTAACGCATCCAGTGTTTTAGCACCAAATGTTGTTTCGCTCCAACCAGGCATTGTTTCGTAAATTAGTTCTAGATTTTCGTACGCATCAGCTGCCATTGGAGAAACTTCTAAAATCTCACCAGACTTAGTTTTGTAACCAGTACAGATTTTCAGCTCTTTAAGACCATCTAGTACGTCTAATTTAGTTAGACAGAAACCAGAGATAGAGTTGATTTGTACCGCACGACGCATAGCAACCGCATCGAACCAACCAGTACGACGTAAACGACCTGTCGTTGCGCCAAACTCGTTACCAACAGTACCTAAATGCTTACCGATAGGATCTTGCTTTTCTAGACCGTCATAAAGTTCAGTCGGGAAAGGACCTGCACCCACACGCGTACAGTATGCCTTCGCGATACCTAGGATGTAACCTAAGTAACGAGGACCAAAACCAGAACCTGCAGCAACACCACCAGCAGTAGTAGTAGACGACGTTACATATGGGTAAGTACCGTGGTCAATATCAAGCAATGTACCTTGCGCACCTTCAAACATGATCTTGTCGCCACGTAGACGCGCATCATCAAGTTCTTTCGTTACGTCGATAACCATTGATGTTAATAGGTCAGCTTGAGAAAGTACTTTTTCTAGTACTTCTTCATAGTTTACAGGTTCAGCATGGTAGTAATGCTCAATCTGGAAGTTATGATAAGCCATAACATCTTTAAGCTTTTCAGCAAATGTGGCTTTATCGAATAAATCGCCAACGCGAAGACCGCGACGAGCAACTTTATCTTCATAAGCAGGACCGATACCACGACCTGTAGTACCAATTGCTTTTTTACCACGAGCCGCTTCGCGTGCTTGGTCAAGAGCAATATGGTAAGGAAGAATTAGTGGACAAGCTTCTGATAGGAACAGACGCTCACGAACAGGAATACCACGTGCTTCTAGTGGACCCATCTCATTCATTAGTGCATCAGGAGAAAGTACAACACCATTACCGATGATGCATTTAACATTGTCACGTAGGATACCTGATGGGATCAGGTGAAGAACAGTTTTCTCACCGTCAATAACTAGGGTGTGACCGGCGTTGTGTCCGCCTTGGTAGCGAACCACATATTTTGCATCTTCGGTCAGCAGGTCAACAATCTTACCTTTACCTTCGTCACCCCATTGGGTGCCAAGAACGACTACATTATTTGCCATCTTTCTTCATCTATCGTAGTTAAAAAAGGATTCTAGCACCTAAATCCCCCACTTGCAGTCATTTTTGGCTTAATACATTTCACATATGACGACTTTTATCTCTTTTTTATGGCGGTTTTTCTATATTTTCAAATACATCATATAAGCAATCACACCACCAGCGACAACCAAACATCCACCAATACGACGTAACGTATTATCATTTTGTTGGCTTAGTTGACTGACCATATTTCGCCACCCTTGAGGGGCTAATAATGGCCCTAACCCTTCAACAACTAACACTAAACCTATGGCTAACAAAATTGTATTCATCATATATTTTATCCAAAAAAAAAGACAAGGCCGAAGCCTTGTCTTTATTATAACGATAGCACTGTTAGTAAAGCGAGTTTACTTTGCTGGTAACTCTGAATGGTTCATGTATTTAAAGAACTCATTATTCGGATCAACAACAAGAATGTCATTTTTCGAACTAAAGCTATTTTCATACGCTTTCAAAGAACGCCAGAAACTGTAGAACTCAGGATCTTGATTATACGCTTTCGCATAAATCTCAGCCGCTTTTGCGTCTGCATCACCACGTACAACTTGTGCTTTACGCTTCGCCTCAGCTAAAACTGTTGCCACTTCAAGTTCTGAACGAGCACGAAGCTCTTCAGCACGTTGACGGCCTTGAGAACGGTAGCTACGTGCCACTGACTCACGCTCAGCACGCATACGACGGTAGATAGACTCACTGATTTCATCAGGTAAATTGATTTTCTTAATACGGAAATCAACTACTTCAATACCTAAGTCTTTCGCACTTTCACGCGTTTCTTCAAGTACATCAGCCATGATTTGATCACGTTGGCCTTCAACTTTCTTCACAGGCACAACACCTTCAATTACCGCTAGAGCAGCTTTCGCAGCCTTAGTTTGTGCAATATCAGATGGTGCAGCAGGCGTTGAAGTGCTGTCTTCTCCAGATACAATTTGTTTGATTTCTTTCGCGCCAATTTCGGCACGTAAGCTATCAACAACTTTACGCTTTAACAATGATTCCGCTGTTGATGTGTTACCACCGCCAGTCGCTAAGTAATATTTGCCGTAATCTTTAATACGCCATTTAACGTAGGTATCAATGATAACGTCTTTTTTCTCAGCCGTTAGGAAACGATCAGCTTGATCGTCCATCGTTTGAATACGCGCATCAAGATCATGCACACGGTCAAACACAGGAACTTTAAAGTGTAAACCTGGCTCGTAAATACGTGCAATTTCAGTATTGTTATCTTTTAGAATACGACCAAAACGCACGACGATACCACGCTCGCCCTCTTTCACTACAAACATAGACATCAATAATAGTGCAATAAAAATTACAACTACTGGGATGATTAACTTACGCATAATTAATATCTCCCTTGACGGCCAGTATCAGCACGTGGTGTTGGAGCAACTGGCGTTGGTATTTCTACTTTTTCCAATTCAATACCACTTAATCGGCCAGAATCTACTGGCTTTTTAGCTTGGTTATTTGATTGATCCATTAGCTTTTCAAGCGGTAAATACATTACGTTATTACCACCAGACTTAGTATCAATTAACACCTTGCTGGTATTGCTGTATACACGTTCCATCGTATCAAGATACAAACGGTCACGAGTTACTTTCTTAGCCGCTTCATATTGTGGCAACAGCTTATCAAACTGTGCAACATCACCTAACGCACCATTAATAACACGCTCAGAATAACCTTGTGCTTCATTCTTCAGACGCTCAGCTCGACCCGTTGCTTTTGGCAAAATGTCATTACTGTAAGCTTCTGCTTCACGAACATAACGTTCTTCATCTTCACGCGCTGCAATAGCATCATCAAAGGCATCTTTTACCGCTTCGGGTGGACGCGCACTTTGGAAGTTAACGTCCACAACACGGATACCCATGTTATATTTTGCGATAATCTTATCAATTGCAGTTTGAGTATTCGCACGAATAGTCTGACGGCCTGTTGTTAACGCTTGATCCATGGTTGAATCACCGATAACCGCACGCAGTGCAGAATCTGTTGCTTGACGCAAACTATCATCAGCATTAGTAACACTGAATAGATATTTTTCAGCATTATCAACACGGTATTGAACATCCATCTCAACTTTCAGAACATTTTCGTCTTTGGTTAGCATTAAGCCAGAAGCTCGTAGCGAACGAATTGCTTGTACGTTAACAGGGATAACTTCATCAATAAAAGTCGGCTTCCAATTCAAGCCTGGCTTGACGATTTGATCAAACTTACCGAAGCGCAGCACAACACCTTGTTCTGCTTCACTTACAGTGTAAAAGCCTGAAAATCCCCATACAGCCACAGCTAAAACTGCAACAGCACCCAAACCTACAGCGCTACCGCTGCCTGTTGGTCCTTTTTTACTACCAAACACACCACTAACCTTACGACTTAGTTTTGAGAAAACCTCATCCAGATCGGGTGGTCCTTGTTCACGTCCACCATGATTTTTATTACCCCAAGGGTCTTTATCATCACGGCCGCCGTTGTTACCAGGCTCATTCCACGCCATTATAGAACTCCATCAATGTGATATGACGACAGTTTTTATTACTCAGCAATCCATTAAGCAACGATGTAGTCATCTAACGAAGTACTTTCTCTTTTTTGTAACCGCGACCATTCTGCCATCGGTAAGCAAATATCAATCATTAAACAGCCATCTGATTCATATTCCTCTCGCAAAATACATCCCATTTGATAAAACTTACTGCGTAACCGTCCAATAATTTCAGGCGGTAAACGCAAGCTATGCTTTATCATCGTTCCTGCAAGACGTTCTGTTAAGGCTTGGAATAACAAGTCAATGCCTTGCCCTTCCATGGCTGATACCCAAACTCGTCGAGGTAAACCCTCTTCGTCACGCTCGATTCGTGGTTGTGCATTATCCAAGTTATCAATTTTATTCATAACAAGTAAAACAGGAACATCGCTAGCATCGATTTCATCAAGTACGGTATCTACCGCCTCAATGTTCTCACGAAAACGATCATCACTGGCATCAACCACATGAAGCAATAGATCTGCTTCTTGTGTTTCTTTTAATGTTGCTTTAAACGCAGCCACTAAATCGTGGGGTAAATGTCGAATAAAACCAACAGTATCTGCAAGTATCGCTGCACCGACATCTGCAACTTCAATCTTACGCAATGTTGGATCTAAGGTAGCAAACAGCTGATCCGCTGCATATACCCCAGCATCGGTAATATGATTGAATAATGTTGATTTACCCGCATTGGTATACCCAACTAATGACACCGTTGGGATTTCTGCTCGGTTTCGTGCTCGACGTCCTTGATCGCGTTGTTTAGCTACTTTATCTAAACGCCGCAAAATAGTTTTAATACGTTCACGTAATAAACGTCGATCGGTTTCTAACTGAGTTTCACCCGGCCCGCGGAGGCCAATACCACCTTTTTGTCGCTCAAGGTGAGTCCAACCACGAATTAATCTGGTTGATAGATGACGTAATTGTGCTAATTCAACTTGCAACTTACCCTCATGGGTACGCGCTCGCTGAGCAAAGATATCGAGAATTAATCCAGTACGATCAATCACACGACACTGACAAAGCAGCTCTAAGTTTCGTTCTTGTGCCGGTGACAATGCGTGATTAAAAATAATAATATCTGCATTAACAGCGCTTACAGCGTCAGCTATTTCTTGTGCTTTACCTTCACCTACATAATATTTTGGAAGCGGAGTTTTACGGCTACCCGTAACTACGTGCAGCGCGTTAACTCCGGCGGAAGATACTAGCATTTCAAATTCGCTAAGATCTTCCCATTCCTCATCTTGAGTGAAGTTTATATGAACAAGAATAGCCTGCTCACCAGCTTCATAACGGTCAAACAAGTAATTAGCTCCTTATTTGAAATGATCTTACTCTTCTATTTTTTCTGGACGATCACTTCCTGCTGGACGATCACCCGCCTGATGATGATTCACCGGACGAGCGGGTACAACAGTTGAAATAGCATGCTTATAAACCATCTGGTTGACGGTGTTTTTAAGTAGAATGACAAATTGATCAAATGATTCAATTTGGCCTTGTAGTTTGATACCGTTTACCAGGTAAATAGAGACCGGGATTCTTTCACGACGCAGCGCATTCAAAAACGGGTCTTGCAGAGATTGCCCCTTAGCCATTATTTCTTTTCCTTATTTATTTGTAGTTGTATTAGCAACGAACAAAAACTAAAAATACGCAAAGCAGTTCAGAGTATACACGTTAATTAAACATCACATCTAACTGAGTTTGTGACGGTTTGTAACGCGCTATCAACATCACTACTATCCAACCAAGTCAAATCTTTCCAGCCACGAAGCCAAGTGATTTGACGCTTTGCCAATTGACGAGTAGCACAGATACCACGGAAAACCGCTTCATCTATGTCATGTTTCCCGTCCAAATATTCCCACATCTGTCGATAACCAACGCAGCGTATAGAAGGAAGTTCAAGGTGAAGATCACCACGGTCATATAATGCCCGTACTTCCTGCTCAAACCCTGCTTCGATCATTTTTTTGAACCGAAGCTCAATTCGATGATGTAGTACAGCCCTATCCGTGGGCGTAATTGCAAATTGGTGAACCTTATAAGGTAACGATTCACCTTGAGTTTTAGTTAACTCAGTTAATGTTTTACCTGTGATTCGAAATACTTCCAATGCACGAGATAATCGCTGCGGATCATTGGGATGGATCCTTGCACCCGCAACCGGATCAATCTGCACCAATTCATCATGTAGATCTTGCCAACCCCGCGCCTCAGCATCACGTTCAATACCAGCGCGAACAACATCGTTTGCAGCAGGTAATGGTGACAAACCTTCCAATAATGCCTTGTAGTACAACATAGTACCACCGACCAATAAAGGAATCCGCCCTGCAGCTACTATATCAGCCATTTCTTTTAGTGCATCAGTACGAAAGTCTGCAGCAGAATAACTTTGCGCTGGATCACGAATATCGATTAAACGGTGCGGCGCTAGTGCCAATTCATGCGCATCTGGTTTCGCTGTACCAATATCCATTCCTTTATAAATAAGGGCTGAATCAACGCTTATCAACTCAACCGGGAGCTGTTCTCGTAACCGAATGGCTAAATCAGTTTTACCTGACGCTGTCGGACCCATTAAAAAAATAGCTTGTGGTTGTGGCTTCGTCATAACTTGTGGCTTAGTCATAAATTATTTAAATGCTTCTATCGCTGCTTGCATATCAACAGGGCGAATAAGTTGAGTCTTAAATGTCATCACTTGTTCTCCCCATAGCTGCTCTAATTCGGTAATTAACTGAATCGCTTGTGACAAGGTATAGGTTACTACTGGTGTATAACATTGCTTAGCGAGCCAGAATAAAAGGTTATCCCATCCTTGAGCATCAGGGTCATCACTCACGGTATGAAGATAGGTTAACAAATTTGGGATTAACTGTTGTAAATTTTGTTGTCTTAATGGCATACAAACCGACAGTATAATAATACTATTGCGCCCTTTTGTTTTTAGTTGAACCCCTAATTGCTTTAGTAACTGTCCATGTTGCTCAGCACACTGGATTAATTCAACGTCAATAGGCACTGCCAGTGGAATCAATAATGGCTGAGGCTTTAAACCTTCCGTTTTTGCTAATTGTAACTGCCCCACATAACGTAAATTTTCAGCCGTAGGTAAATGTAATAGCACCACCTCATGTTGCTGACTCAACAATAAAAACTGCTGCTCAATAACAACTAATGGTTTCCCAAATCCAACATCATCACCATAACAACGCTTACTTGGCTTACTTGGCTTTATTGCTATTGGTTGATTTGATAATGGCCATTCACGTCGAGGTTCAGCTATCTGAGCCGACACTTCACGCTCTGCGCGATGCGTCGACATAAACAGTGCACTGTCTGACTTATCCGGTGTTATCAGCTGCTGATAAACGTTAACCTCTGCGGCTGTTGGCCCGGTCTCTCCATAATGACGACCAGCCGAACCTTGTTGGCGCTTAGCGGTAACTGACGGTGGTAATAATATTGAACTACTCTTTTGACTATAGCTTTGTTGAGTATCTTTACTAACTGAATTTACTAATAAAGTTTTTTTAGATGTAGAAATGGGGATCGAGTCTATATCAAGAGCCGGAGTTGACACTGTTGTTGCAACAGATAAATCTTGAGGCGTTAACCAATGCTCTGGCGCAGCCTTATTAGGATAATCAGGCATAGCCGCAATAGTGTGAGAAACACGATCAATAACAGCAGCAGTGACCTCACCATGCGCATGTGCACTGGCTCTTACTGGCGCTTGATATTGATGAACATCATCAATATCAGCAGCTTGCTGTAATGCGCTTTGTAATGTTTGATAAATAAAATCATGTACTAAGCGCGCTTGATGAAAACGCACTTCATGTTTAGCCGGATGAACATTAACGTCCACTTGATGCGGATCAACCTCGATATACAGCACATAAGTGGCATATTGCTCGGATCGTAAACTTGATTCATACGCTTGTCGAATCGCATGATTGATTAGTTTATCTTTCATCATACGACCATTAACGTAGCAATATTGAATATCATTTTGGCTCCGTGCCCCTTGTGGGCTACAAATCCAACCAGATAATCTTAAATCACCATGCGCTAATTCAACCACTAATGCATGTTGCAAAAATGATGGACCACAAGCCGCCGCTAAACGGCGTTCTTGTTGTAATGTATTCTCAGCAATACGATATTGACGCACCAATTTACCGTTATGGCGCAGTGTAATTGCCACATCAAAGCGGCTTAAAGCAATCCGCTTAATCAATTCGTCAATATGGGTAAATTCTGTTTTTTCAGTTCGTAAAAACTTACGTCGCGCTGGCGTATTAAAAAACAAATCCAACACTTCAAGCGTTGTGCCTACAGGGTGAGCAGCAGGTTTTAACTGCACCTCCATATCACGCCCTTCAGCATAAGCAGACCACGCTTCTGCTTGGTCTTCAGTACGAGAGGTTAAAGTTAATCTAGAAACTGAACTGATACTGGCGAGCGCTTCACCACGAAAGCCTAAGCTAACAATGGCTTCAAGATCATCCAGTGAGGCTATTTTTGAGGTCGCATGGCGGCTAAGGGCTAAGCCAAGCTCATCCTTAACAATCCCTTTACCATTATCACGAATACGAATTAACCGGCTGCCACCTTTTTCGATATCAATATCAATTCGAGTGGCACCGGCATCTATACTATTTTCAACAAGCTCTTTGACTACCGATGCGGGGCGTTCAACAACTTCACCCGCTGCAATCTGGTTAGCCAGCCGAGCGGGTAAAATCTGAATCGGCATAATTAACTTCTTGGAATGATTAGCGTCTGTCCTACAGCTAGTTTATCAGAACGTAGCTTATTCGCATCACGAATAGTTGCTACTGATACCCCATATTCTGCCGCAATCTTACTTAAAAATTCACCACGACGTACTTTATGACGTTCTATTTTCGTCGCAGCAACGGCTATTTTTAATTTCTGGCCAACCATGACGTTATCTGACTTTAAATGGCTCGTTTGACGAATGCTGCTCATGGTTACCCCATATTTAGCTGCAATTTTGCCAAGGTACTCACCACGTGTCACGGTATGCCATATAATACGTGTTGATGCTGTATTTTTTGGTGTCGTTATGTTTCCTACAAACGCCGTCTTGATACCACTACCTGGAATTAACAACATTTGACCAATATTAACCGAATTTGATTTCAGATGATTCGCCGATCTAATGGCTGCCATCGATGAACCATATTTAGCCGCAATACCACTCAATGTTTGTCCCGATGTCACTTTGTGCTTCATGCCACCGGCATTTAAACGCGAAGCAAATAAGGTGCCTTCAGGTGGATGAGCGGTGAAGTATTGTAAAATACCTTTATAAACCGCACTCGCCAGTTGATTTTGATGTGCATTAGACGTTAATTGGCGCTCTTCAATTGGGTTAGTAATAAAACCTGTTTCAACCAATAATGATGGAATATCCGGTGATTTTAATACTGCCAAACTTGCATATTGCGGTACGGTTTTATGTAATCGTGCAATATGACGCAGATTCGATAATACCCGTTTAGCAACATCGTAGCCTTCTTTCTGCGAATAGCTAAATTGCAAATCAAGTACAGCACGACCTAAATATTTATCTTTAGGGTTACTTGATAATACATCACCACCACCCAGTAATTCTGACTGCTTCTCACTTTGCTCTAACCAACGACCAATCTCAGTATTTGCACGACGAGTATTTAATACCCATACAGATGCACCTCGAGGTTTTGGTGAACTAAAGCCATCTGCGTGAATAGAAACTAATAATAGCGCTTTATTTTTACGTGCTATCTCTGAACGTTTACTTAATCCTACATAATAGTCACCACGACGAGTCATTACCGCACGCATACCCGTTGTCGCATTAATCTTTGCCGCTAACTTTCGGGCAACCGCTAAGGTCACGTTTTTTTCGTATTTATGCGTTGGACCAATAGAACCAGGATCATCACCACCGTGGCCTGCATCAACTGCAACCACAATATCCGCTGTACCTGATGGTAACTTAGCTAAGTTATTTTCAGTGGCTTTCTCTTCTTCTTGCTCATCTTTATCAGCAATACCCGCACCAGAACCATTAGGTAAATCCATTACCAATCGATAACCATAGCTACCATCAGGTGTAGGTGAAAGAGAAAATATTTTTGGCGTCGTGGTACGTTTAAGCTCAAACACTAATCGTGTCGTGCCTTTTCCTGGCGCATTGCTACTACGAACTTTAGTTAATATTTCACTCTTCGTAACAGTAATTGGCAATTTTGTTTTAATTGATGTCTTATTTAAATCAATCACTAACCGTGATGGATTTGACAGCATAAACTGCGAATAATCTGCTTTGCCTTGCATATCTAACACGACACGCGTTTCATCAGGCGCGGGCCATACTCGAACGCCCTTTAGTTCATTTGCAAAAGCGGTAGAACTAACTAATCCCACTCCCAAAATTAGAAGATTTGCATACGTCCGTAACGCCATTTCTAATTAACCTAATTGTAAGTGGTTGATCAACGTTGAACCATAATCCGTATTCGACGTCAGTATTACTTTTCTTTGTTCACCGTAATAGCGTAATTCCAACTCAAGATCAGCATCAGGCAGCATACCAACCCCTTTTTCTGGCCATTCCACTAAACAAATAGCGTCGCTAGTAAAATAATCACGGATCCCCATAAATTCTAATTCTTCAGGATCAGCAAGACGGTACAAATCAAAATGATAAACCTGCCAAGGAGCCAGATCATATGGTTCAACTAAAGTATAAGTCGGACTTTTTACATTACCTTGATGACCCATTGCACGAATAAAACCACGACTGAATGTCGTTTTACCTGCACCTAAATCACCATGAAGATATATTGTTGTTTGTTGCGTGCAGGCTTTAGCCAATTTAAGGCCAAAATCTACCGTTGCCTGCTCATCAGCAAGAAAAGTTTCAAATGTTTGCATTATATTTTATCTTGGGTTGACTAATTGACGAATAAACGGAAAAAGATTCGCGCCAGCATACCACGCTCGCCGCGTTGCGCACATAAATCTGCTGCTTTACGATAAATCAAAACCTCAGTATATCTAGACATATAGTGTACGAGATTATGATCTGCCTCGAAAAATAACTATTTTAATTTTACCGCAATAAAGTAATACCATTCAATTTGTGTCATTCACATATTCAGCACTGGTGCAGCTTTGATACTCTCTCATTATTATCTCAACTATTATTCCTGCCATTGACAACAGCATGTCAGCTTGTCGCCGAGCTAGCCATAGCAACCATTAAGTTAACACTGTCATTGTTACTACTAATGGCTATTCTAAAATAATAATGTGCTAGAATCCGTTCCCTGATTTTTACTGGCTATAAGACTGACGCTATGAGTATCGATTATCAACAACTCGCACTGCAAATTAAAACTTGGGGGCAAGAACTTGGCTTTCAGGCTGTAGGGATCTGTGATATCGATTTAACACAGCACGAAGCACAACTACAGCGATGGCTTGATGCTGGTTACCATGGTGATATGGACTGGATGGCGCGCCACGGAATGATGCGAGCTCGTCCACAGGAATTACTCCCTGGAACCATACGTGTCATCAGTGTTCGTATGAATTACTTACCACCACAAGCAGGGTTTGCTCAAACCTTAAAGCAACCAACAAAAGCCTATATTAGTCGTTACTCGCTCGGACGCGATTATCATAAATTAATTCGAAATCGCCTCAAGCAACTAGGCCAACGTATTGAAAGTGTAGTGGGTGAGTTTGGCTGTCGACCATTTGTTGATTCAGCTCCAGTATTAGAACGCCCATTAGCTGAAAAATCAGGATTAGGCTGGACAGGGAAACATTCTTTAATTCTTAACGAACAATCTGGCTCGTGGTTCTTTTTAGGGGAACTATTAATTGATTTGCCGCTACCTGTTGATACTCCGACAACCAATCAATGTGGAAAGTGTGTAGCTTGCATGACCAGTTGCCCTACAGATGCCATTATCGAAGCGGGGGTCGTTGATGCACGACGTTGTATTTCTTATCTCACCATTGAATTTGACGGTATTATTCCAGAGCAATATCGAGCAGCAATCGGTAATCGAATTTATGGCTGTGATGACTGCCAATTAGTCTGCCCTTTTAGCCGCAACGGTGAAATAACAACAGAAACGGACTATCACTGCCGTGATGTATTATTTCAGCAAGATTTAGTAACACTCTATCAATGGAATGAAGCAACATTTTTAAGTAATACAGAAGGCTCTGCCATTCGTCGTATTGGTCATACTCAGTGGTTACGAAATATCACGATTGCATTAGGTAACGCACCTTATCAAGCCGATATCATCAATGCATTAATCACCCGTCAAGGAGAGCATCCACTCGTCGATGTACATATTAAATGGGCTTTGGAGCAGCAACAACAAAAACGCCAACAAATGGTTATCGATGTTCTGCCTAACGCAACGAAACGTTTAGTACGGATTATAGAAAAAGGACTGCCTAGAGATGCGTAACACTCTGGGTATATGTGGAAAACTTTTTTAATTACGTTAAAAAGATGAGCTAATAGAAAGATTAAACACAGGGAGTGGATAACATAATCAAGATGGTTATCCCAATAAAGAAAGGACAAAATGAACTGTGTACAAATTGTAGATAAACGAGGATTAAAACATAAAAAACAAACAGTTATCCTGTTAGTCTTTCATATCTAATAACGAGAATAGTTTCAAACTCATGTCCTATATTAAAGTTATTCACACCTAGCTAGCACATCTAATCAACTGACTTACCCACAGATATTTTTATGTGGATAACTCTGTTAATTTAACTGTGATCTAACGGTGCAATAAATTTAAAATACTTATAAAAATAACAACTTATCATGTATTTTTAAAAACAAATACAAAATAAACCACAATGTATTATTGCAGTAAGTATAATTTATCAATGCTAGGAAAGAGCGTTTGCCATATATGACAATATTGATATTACAAACATCTTTGTAAATAGCTAAGATGAAAAAAACAACCGTTAGGTTGCATGATCAATAGCAGATGATGTAATCGAAGCTGATGCTTCTAAGTAGGCTTCATAGTAAAACTAGAAACACTTGAAGTAGTACACTGATAATATCGGTAATCGAATACCTCAGGAATACCACATTAAGACTAATACTTCACAGTAGTAGTTCACCGATAAGTTCGATGATGACTAAA
>NZ_WMDN01000028.1:0-45133 GCF_021236965.1 Photobacterium carnosum
CAGCCAGTTGCTTAGCAGCTGGCTTTTTCATATCAAAAATAAATCACGTCACACGATCAACTCATCAGACTAGCCAATAAATATGTATGATAATTCATATAGTATATGGATCGTTATGACAGAAGCATCTCCCCATACCAACATAAATTGGAAACAGATCAAGATACTGATTATTGATGATCAGCCGTGTTCTGCATTACTCAGTGACAGTGAACATCTCACGATAATAAGAAAAAATGACTGGATAGCTGAAATTCGTTATTACAACATTGGGTTTATCGTTAACTTTCACCATCACCATCATCACGGGGTTAGGCCTGCATACTCGTTTATACCCAAATAAACTTACACTATAGATATGATCGCTCCTGATTGAAATGATCATATATTGAAGTGATAGAGCAATGTGCTAATATCAGTAACCAATAATCATTCGCAGTTATGGATACTAAATATGAAAGTTATTTCTTTTAACATCAATGGGCTACGTGCTCGCTTACATCAACTTCAAGCTATTATTGATAAGCATCAACCTGACGTTATCGGTTTACAAGAAATTAAAGTTCATGACGACGCTTTTCCGTTAGCGGATGTAGAAGCAATGGGATACAAAGTCTACTTTCATGGTCAAAAAGCCCATTACGGTGTCGCTATGCTATGTAAGCAAGAACCTATTAGCGTACAAAAAGGCTTTCCCAGTGATGATGACGAAGCCCAGCGCCGCATGATCATGGCAACTTTTGCGCAACCAAATGGGACCAATATTACGGTAATGAACGGTTATTTTCCTCAAGGGGATAACGTTAAGCATGAAACCAAATTTCCTGCAAAAGAAAAGTTTTACGCTGATCTGATGAGTTATCTTGATACTGAACATACCAATGATGAACAACTTATCGTAATGGGCGATATTAATATCAGTCCTATCGATTTAGATATTGGTATCGGCCCAATAAACGCTAAACGCTGGTTAAAAACAGGTAAATGTTCATTTCAACTGATTGAGCGTCAATGGTTGAAAACCTTATTAGATTGGGGTTTTATTGATACATTCCGTCAACTTCATCCAACAGTCGATGATCAATTCTCATGGTTTGATTACCGTTCAAAAGGCTTTGTTGATAATAGAGGCTTACGTATTGATGTAATTTTAGCTACACCAACATTGGCTGATCGTTGTACAGAATCAGGTATTGATTACGAACTCCGCGGCATTGAAAAGCCTTCAGATCACGCCCCAATTTGGTCTACTTTTACCGATTAATGTTTTAATTAAGTAATAATAACCATAGTTACTCAAACTAATAATTACATCTAAAAGCCGACCATCATTGATATCGGCTTTTATTGATTTTGCATATATATTCATCAATATAATTATACTATACCGTTACAGTATAGACTTAATTTATATTAATGAGTGCTATTCATCGATAAAGGTAAATATAAAAAAAGTTGAATCAATATTTTTTATAGCGACATAAATACGTTAAAAAAAATTCAAAAAAACATAAGTCATTGATTAATAAAGGAGGTGAATTTTGTAATCATGACCGAATAATTATGAAACAAAATTACATTAAAATTTTTTTTAGTTTTTTCAAAAAAAATTATACTCTTTAAATTCAATTAATTACATTATTTTAAACTGTAACAATATGTCTAATTTTGTTATAAATTTTCACCGCAATGATCCAGATCAAATTTATGATTCACAACCTTTGCTATTATTCTGGCAGCCAAACTTAAACCATTAAAGAGCACGCCAGTAAAAATGGAAAACAATCCTTTTGACTCACTGATGCCACCAGCAATGGCACATAAAGCCGAAGAAGTCGGCGTTTATAAAGCAACAAAACACCCGTTACAGTCATTCTTTTTAGCGATAACTGCCGGTGTGTTTATTTCAATTGCTTTTGTATTTTATACAACAGTAACGACTGGCGCAGGTGATATGCCTTGGGGTATGTCTAAATTTGCCGGTGGTCTAGCCTTTACGTTAGGTTTAATCCTAGTAGTTATATGTGGCGGTGAGCTATTTACCTCTTCTGTATTAACCACTGTTGCTCGTGCAAGCGGTCGCATTACTACTGGTCAGTTAATGAAAAACTGGGGCATTGTTTACCTCGGTAACTTCGTTGGCGCAATTTTCTTTGTTGCATGTATTTGGATTGCAAAACAACACCTTGGTGCGAATGGCCAATGGGGTATTAATGCAATGAAAATCGCACAACATAAACTTCATCATGATTTTGGACAAGCTGTTGTTTTAGGTATGCTATGTAACCTAATGGTTTGTCTTGCAACATGGATGACTTTTTCATGCCGTAGTGCCACTGATAAAGTTATGGTAATGTTGCTGCCAGTTGCAATGTTTGTTGCATGTGGTTTTGAGCACTGTATTGCAAATATGTTTATGATTCCAATGGGCATCGTAATTCATGCATTCTCTGGTCCTGAATTTTGGACCATGACAGGCGTAAATCCTGCTCAATTTGCAGATTTAACTGTACATAATTTCGTTATAAACAATCTAATCCCAGTAACCATTGGTAATATCATTGGTGGTGGCGTATTAGTTGGACTAACATATTGGGTTATTCACCGTCGTCCAGAACTTAACGGCAATAGCCATCATTAAGTTTTAACACGGTAACACTTATTTTTTTTCTACTGAATAGTAATAGGTAGGTATACAATGGCAGAGCAATTTGCTGCATGGGAAGGCTTCACAGCTGGTGATTGGCAGAACGAAGTAAACGTTCGTGACTTTATCCAAAAGAACTACACTCCTTTTGAGGGTGACGGCTCTTTCCTAGAAACAGAAGCAACTCCAGCTACAGCTAAACTTTGGGAAGCTGTAATGGTAGGCATCAAACAGGAAAACGCGACTCACGCACCTGTTGATTTCGATACTGATGTTGTTTCTACTATCACTGCACATGATGCTGGTTACATCGACCAAGAACTTGAAATGATCGTAGGTCTTCAAACTGACGCGCCTCTTAAGCGTGGTTTGATCCCTAACGGTGGTATCCGCATGATCGAAAACTCATGCAAAGTATACGGTCGTGAACTAGATCCTACTATCAAGAAGGTTTACTCAGAGCTTCGTAAAACACACAACCAAGGTGTTTTCGATATCTACACTCCTTCAATCATCAAATGTCGTAAGTCTGGTATTCTAACTGGTCTTCCTGATGCATACGGCCGTGGTCGTATCATTGGTGACTACCGTCGTATCGCACTTTACGGTATCGACAAGTTAATGGCTGACAAGCTAGCTCAATTCAAATCTCTAGAAAAGATGTTTGAAAACGGCGAAGATCTTCAAATGACTATGCAACGTCGTGAAGAGATCTGTGAACAGCACCGTGCTCTTGGTCAAATCAAGACTATGGCTGCTAAATACGGTCGTGATATCTCTCTTCCTGCAACTTCTGCACAAGAAGCTATCCAGTGGACTTACTTCGGCTACCTAGCTGCAGTTAAATCACAAAACGGTGCTGCAATGTCTCTAGGTCGTACTTCGACTTTCCTAGACATCTTCATCGAGCGTGATATCGCTGATGGTAAGATCACTGAAGCACAAGCTCAAGAAATGATCGACCACTTCGTAATGAAGCTACGTATGGTTCGTTTCCTACGTACTCCTGAATACGATGAATTGTTCTCTGGTGACCCAATCTGGGCAACAGAATCAATGGGTGGTATGGGTCTTGACGGTCGTACACTAGTTACTCGTTCAAACTTCCGTTTCCTAAACAGCCTATACACAATGGGTCCTTCTCCAGAGCCAAACATCACTGTTCTTTGGTCTGAGCAACTACCTGTAGGCTTCAAGAAGTTCTGTGCGAAGGTATCTATCGATACTTCTTCTATCCAGTACGAAAACGATGACCTAATGCGTCCAGATATGAATTCTGACGATTATGCTATCGCTTGTTGTGTATCGCCAATGGTTGTTGGTAAGCAAATGCAGTTCTTCGGTGCACGTGCTAACCTTGCTAAAACTATGCTTTACGCAATCAACGGCGGCGTTGATGAAAAACTTAAGATCCAAGTAGGTCCTAAAGAAGAGCCTATCACTGATGCTGATTTCCATTACGAAAATGTTCTAGCTCGTCTAGATCACTTCATGGATTGGTTAGCAACAACTTACGTTTCAGCGCTAAACGCTATTCACTGGAGCCACGACAAGTACAGCTACGAAGCATCGCTTATGGCTCTACACGATCGTGACATCAAGCGTACAATGGCTTGTGGTATCGCTGGTCTATCTGTTGCAGCTGACTCACTATCTGCAATCAAATACGCTAAAGTAACACCAATCCGTGATGAAGATGGCGTAGCCGTAGACTTCAGCATTGAAGGTGATTACCCTAAATTTGGTAACAACGATGCACGTGTAGATGACATCGCTTGTGACCTTGTTGAGCGTTTCATGAACAAGATCCGTTCACACAAGATGTACCGTGATGCGATCCCTACTCAGTCTATCTTAACTATCACATCTAACGTTGTGTACGGTAAGAAAACTGGTAACACTCCAGACGGTCGTCGTGCAGGTGCTCCTTTCGCACCAGGTGCTAACCCAATGCACGGTCGTGACGAAAAAGGCGCTGTAGCTTCACTTACTTCTGTAGGTAAACTACCGTTTGCACACGCTAAAGATGGTATTTCATACACATTCTCTATCGTTCCAAACGCACTAGGTAAAGATCTTGATACTCAAGAGAACAACCTAGCAGGTCTTATGGATGGTTACTTCCACCATGAGTCTGGCATCGAAGGTGGTCAACACCTAAACGTTAACGTTCTTAACCGCGAAACTCTAGAAGACGCAGTTAAGCACCCTGAGAACTACCCACAGTTAACTATCCGTGTATCTGGTTATGCTGTGCGTTTTAACTCTCTAACTGCTGAACAGCAGGCTGACGTTATCGCTCGTACTTTCACAGCGTCTCTATAATATAGAGCCTCTTGTGTAGGAAGTTCGCTTCCTAATAAAAACCGGCTTATATAGCCGGTTTTTTTATGCCAAAAATTTGAAGATAAAAACACGCTTCGTTATATTTCTTCAATTTTTTAAGCAACGCGCTATCAATGATCGAGCTTTTGAATACTATCAACATTCAGGTATCGATAGTGTTGAGAATATTTGTGCAAAATCAAATGCAAAAGTATTATATTGAGACAGGCCAATCCATGTTGCTATTATGGCCTCAGTATCGTTTTGATGACGCGCTAGCTCGGTGTTTAGTTGAATTATTTTCACGTGGCTATATAGATAATGACCCACGACATCAACTATGGATTAAAGAAGCTCGATGGACCTTTGAATCACAAGGATTTAAACCTGACTGGTATTTAAAGTTAAAAGCACAGTATCGCTGTCTTCAACGGCCTCTATATTAACTTATTGATTTGTTATTCTAGGTATTTTTCGATGAAAATTTTTATATTACTGCTAACTCTAATATTTACGCTTTCCATACCTGTCACTTTTGCCAACGAATCAACCCATAAAACAATGCCAATCTTAACCGTTGGTTATACTTCACTTAATTGGGCACCATTAGCATTTAAAAATAATGATCAAATCGTGGGATTATTACCCGCTCTTATGGACGCTATTGCCGCTCAAGCCGGCTATCAAATAAAAAATATCTATTACCCCAATTTTGATGAAATGATCTCAGCATTTAAACGCAACGATATTGATCTATTAATAGGTATTGCAGCAACATTTGATCGCCAAAAATATATGCTATTTAGTGATCCTATTTTAAGTACATCATTCGCCATGCTTAGCCGTTCACCACAACATACCAAAATAGCTGATCTGAATAATGTCACGATCAGTGTTGAAGATGGTTTCGCTATCAAACAAAAAATAGCCAATTTACATATTAAAAATCAAATACTCTCACTGCCATCAAATACTATTGCACTTAATGCCGTCGAAACAGGGCTAGCCGATGTTTATATTGGTAACAGCCTTATGCTACATAATTTGTATACTTTTGGTGATTTAAAAAAATCATTATATTTTTCACCATTAACAGAGCTCTCTTTTGAACGCTTATATATCACAGCCACTAAAAATCATGCTCTGCTCCTAAATAAAATTAATAAGGCTTACAACCAGCTACCAGAAACCGTATTAACTAATATTTACGACAAATGGTTAACAGCACCCCAAAAAAAGATGTTAAGTGATCCACATCAGCTTCATTTAACTAAATCTGAAAATAATTACTTACAACAACATGAAAATATTCGTATTGGATACCAATTTCCAGTATCACCAATATTAATCAATAATGATATTATCTTGCACCAGCTAAAAGACATATTAACAATAATAAAAGAAAAACTTCATATTACTACAACGATAGTTCCAATTAATAATTATCAAGATGGTAAGAAAAAATTAGCGGATAATGATATAGATATTATTGCCGCGATAGCTACAACAGCTAATCGCTATAAAGAACTCACCTTTACTGCACCTTATAGTAATGATAAATGGGTAATGGTTGACCGTATTAATCATAAAAAACTAACATCTATTAATTCAACGAATATAATTGGTGTTCTTAACTCAGAAATTGCAGTTCAACGCGTAAAAGAGCATTATCCTACAGTTAAGATTCATCAGTTTAAAACTAACATTGATATTCTTAATGCTGTTATTAATGATGATATTAATTATGCTGTTATACCACTCTCTGTCGCCCAAGTCTTATTACAAAATAATTTTTTAGGTCAATTAAAAATTGTTTCGAGCCGTATAGATAACCAAGACCAAAAAATCGCATTTGCCGTTAAAAAAAATAATGTCTTACTAAGAAATATTATTAATAAAGTATTGGACTCTTTGGCTCCTGATACGTTAGCTAATATCAAAAAAAAGTGGTATACGATTATTCTTAAAGAGGATGGTGATTATCATCGGTTAATTATATTAGCTATCACATTTAGTTTAGCCATAAGTTGTATTATTGGTGCCATTACCATTTGGAATCGTCGTCTAAGCCTTGAAATTAAACACCGTAAAGCCGTCGAAGAAAAATTAACTTATTTAACCAATAATTTTGATGGCGTATTGATTCAACATCACCAAAAAAGTGATGATCCAATGGATATTGATATTTTATTCATAAGTGAAAAAATTATTGATTTTACTGGTATTTCAGCCAGCAAATTTTATTTTTTTCCACGCTTATTACAAGATCGCATTGCCCAGCGAGATGATCATCAAATCTTACTCACAGAAATGCGTAACGCTGTAAAACAAGGCTATTGGCGTACAGAGCTTCAAGTCAATAACCAAGACTCCACAACCCCTTGCTGGATTGAGCTACGCTGCAAAATTACCCCAGCAGCAGTCGGTTGGCAGTGGAATAGTATTTTGATTGATATCACTCAATTAAAGCAGCAACAATTAGCATTAACCATAGCCAAACAAAAATCTCAAGCAGCAACCACCGCAAAATCACGTTTCTTGGCAATAATGAGTCATGAGATCCGCACCCCAATTAGCGGTATTATTTGTTTATTAGATTTAATGAAGCCTTACGCACAACAACCAGAAATAAATCAAATACATAAAAATCTCATGCTTTCAAGTGACCATTTATTAAACATTGTTAATGACGTATTAGATTTTTCTAAACTTGAATCAAACAAACTCGAGATTCATCCCCAACAAAAAATATTAAACCAAATAATCACTATTTTAGTGCAACCGCATGCTATTCATGCCACACAAAAAGGACTCGATTTTAAATTATGGTTAGATCCTAATATTGCCGAAAGTTTACGTTTTGATAGTATGCGTCTTAAACAAATTCTTAATAATTTGCTAAATAATGCGATTAAATTTACTTCTCAGGGGGAAATACGTCTTGATATTAATTTATTGTCGCAACAAAATAACCAACAAGTTATTACTTTTAGAGTCACAGATACCGGTATTGGTATCGCCCCTAAAGATATCTCTAAGCTATTTCAACCATTTGAACAAATAGAACAAAATACTGATCGTCGTTATAACGGTACCGGGCTAGGTTTATCTATTTGTCATCAACTTATTCAATTAATGGGTGGTACGATCGCAGTATCAAGTCATCCAAATCAAGGTTCAAATTTCATCATCACACTGACCTTTGATATTTGTCAGCCAACTAAAATTGAAGCATTAAATAAACACTGTGGATTATTATCAATGGTAGATGATCCCATCTTAATAAACTACTTAACGGCTTGGCATTGCTCTATATCCCAGCTAAATGTAACGACAAAAGAACAGCTAGCGGTTGCGATATCAATCCAATGTATTAATACCATTTTTGTACCTCAATCATGGGCAGAACAGCATAATATTGATCTTAATTGGATCGCTATTAACTTACCATCTGTTAATTGGATCACCATTACATCAACTGATGTAATGTTAACATCCAATATTAACGCGCGTAATATTTCCCTAAGCCCACTCTTATCTCAACAACTTTATCGCGCATTAACCCAACCATTCCAACCTTATAATAATGACTACCAATACCAGCATTCCTTACCTTCGCCTCAGACTCGAGAGCAGGCTATTGCTAATCATCGTTATATTTTGGTAGCAGAAGATCACCCGATCAATCAACAAATACTCAAACAACAACTAGAACAACTTAATTATGCTGTCGATATTGTGGACAATGGTAAACAAGCTTTATCTGCACTAGCAAATACTCACTACAATATTTTATTAACAGATTGCCATATGCCTGAAATGGATGGTTACGAGTTAACTAAAACAATCAGAGAGCAAGAACGGCAAACAGGAGCGGCTATATTACCCATTATTGCGATTACAGCTAATGCGCTAACGAATACAGATCGTTTTAAAGTGATGGGTTTTAGTGATTATTTAATTAAGCCATTAAAACAACAACAGCTAAAAACAGTATTAACTCAATGGCTAAAACCATTAGACATGACTAAGAACATTAAAGATTTATCACTAGAAATAATTAAACCAGTAACATCAACAACACCTCTTGCTCTTATTGATATTAATGAACTATTACCCATTTTTGGTGATAATGATCTTTGCCAAACGCTACTACAACAATATTTAGATTCTTGTTTTGATGATTTATCACAACTTAAAACAGCAATAACACAACAAAACAATGATAATATCTTTATGGTGAGTCATCGTATGAAAGGAGCTGCACGGATGATGGCTTTTCATCCATTAGCACAAGTAACTCAGAAGCTTGAATTACAAACACAACATATTCAAAGAGACATAACGGGTATACAACAAAATTACCAGCAGATTGAACATTTAATCGAACAATTATCACATCAAATTAACAGTAAATAGGATCGAAATATGAACATATTATTGATTGAAGATCATGACTTTCAACGTCAAGTTCTTGCAACCCAATTAACTCATCTTATCGATCCAAATCAAGATCATCTCTATTTTGCAGCCAATGGCATTGATGCATTAGCAGCGGTAACACGTTATCAACCACAATTATTATTTTGTGATCTCAACATGCCACAAATGGATGGTATTAGTTTTCTAGGTCACCTTGCTGAACAACAGTTTACTGGCGCAATAATTATTACCAGTGCTTTAAATGCGGGTGTTCTACATAGTGTCGATAAAATGTGTAAAAACTATGGTCTTAATTTATTAGGTACTTTAGTTAAACCTACTCACCTTGAACAATTAAAACAATTGTTAATCATCGCGACAAACAACTTACAATCAAACAACATAACACCGCCTTTACAACAAGATCTTACTGAAAAAGATATCATCGAGGCATTCAATTCCAATTATCTTATTCCTTATTATCAACCCATCGTAAGTTTACAAACTGGAGAATGGGTTGCTAGCGAAGCATTAATCCGTTTTATTCATCCAGATTATGGCATTGTTCCAGCAATGAAATTTATTAAAATAATATCGAATATAGGAAAAGACAGCCAACTAGCATTACTGATAATTAATCATATAATTAGTCAACAACCTATTTTTTGTGGCCGCAAGGTTGCTGTCAATATATCAGCAGAAACATTAGTTGAACGTAATTTCATTAATAACGTGTTAGCGCTACATCATCAATATCCACAACTGCATCATTGGTTATATTTTGAATTAACCGAATCGGATCTTTTTGAATCTGCAGGAAAAGCATTAGAAGCGGCTGCTCGATTAGGCATGTATGGTTTTAATCTTTCAATTGACGATTTTGGTACGGGATATTCATCATTAAAACAACTTGATATCTTACCGTTTAAATCATTAAAGTTAGATATTAGTTTTGTACAAGCAATGCAAACAAACTATACCGCTAAAGTGATTATTGAAACTTGCTTATTACTCGCTCAACGCCTCAATCTAACGGCAATTGCAGAGGGTGTGGAAGATATTACCTTATGGCTAAAACTGCAAAAAATGGGTTGTGAGCTAGCACAAGGCTATTTTATTTCACCACCATTGCCATTTAGTCAAATTCCTATTTGGCATACTCAATGGCAACAACGAAGCCACCAATTATTAATTAGTTCACCGTCAACACAACAAATACAACCCGTTTAAATGCCACTTACTTTTACGCAACCATATTGATTAACATCTTGAGTTTTCGCTATATTCAAAACCTGTTTTGTAATAAAATAACACATAAATAAAACGCGATATGCGGAGAAATAGAACAATGTCAGTAACAGGTCGTATTCACTCTTTCGAATCTTGCGGAACCGTCGATGGCCCAGGAATTCGGTTTATTGTATTCCTGCAAGGTTGCTTAATGCGCTGCAAATACTGCCACAATCGTGATACATGGGACACCCATGACGGTCGTGAAGCTACTATTGAAGAATTGATGCATGAAGCAAGATCATACCGTCACTTCATGAATGCTTCTGGTGGTGGTGTTACCGCATCTGGTGGCGAAGCCATGCTGCAACCAGAATTTGTCCGTGATTTCTTCCGTGCAGCACAAGCTGATGGTATTCATACTTGCCTTGATACCAATGGCTACATCCGTAAACATACTGATGTGGTAGATGAAGTCTTAGATGCCACAGATTTGGTAATGCTTGATATCAAGCAAATGGATGATAACGTTCACCAAAACTTAGCTGGCGTTTCAAATAAACGTATACTTGATTTTGCACGTTACCTACACCAGCGCGGCCAAAAGACTTGGATCCGTTACGTGATTGTACCGGGGTACACTGATGACGAGCAATCTGCACACCAACTTGGTGAGTTCATCAAAGACATGGATAATATTGAAAAAATCGAGCTGCTACCCTACCATCAGCTTGGTGAGCACAAGTGGGAAGCACTAGGCTTTGAATACCCATTAACTGGGATTAAGCCACCGAAAAAAGAAACAATGGAAAATATTAAAAACATTCTTGCAAGCTATGGCAAGAAGGTTATGTATTAAACAACGGTGTCATAGTTGTTAATACAAAAAAGAGCGGCTTATCTTTATCTCTAAGGAGTTAGATAAGTCGCTCTTTTCTATTTAAACTGAAAAGATAAAATAGTATTTATCGTGACAACGGTAAAATTGTGACAAGAAAAGAGATTAACAACACCATAATTAACAATGAGATTGGTACTGTATACTTCCACTTCGTTACAGGTTCTTGCATAATAACTTCCTTTGCTAAAATTACACCCTACTTGATCAGGGTCATTTTTTATAATTTATATACTTTAAATGCAGAGTAAAAAACAACCAATAACTAATAATGGAATAATACATTTCATAATAATGGAATACGATAAATATCCCCTCTTTATCTTCCACCAAATAGCAACAGTCCCTATAAAAAAACCATAAAATGATATTTATCCATGATAAAATTATGGTATAAACCAAAAGCAAACGTTTGCGTTAATAAAAAAGACATCTTTTCAGTTAAAAAGCATTAAATATCAATATTCGTATTACTCTTTCTGCCGATGAGGAAATAAGCTCTCATGAAAAGCGACATCGAAATTTGCCGTGAAACGCGACTCACCCCCATTGATCGCATCGCCTTTAATGCTGGCATTGAAGCACAAGATCTTACGCCTCAAGGCAGCTTAAAAGCCAAAGTAAAACCCGCTATTTTAAAACGGTTAAGTAATAAACCAGAAGGTAAACTAATACTGGTTACTGCCATTACTCCCACTCCGCTAGGTGAAGGTAAAACAGTAACCACCATTGGCTTAGCACAAGGGTTAGCTAAAATTAAACGCTCTGTATTTGCTTGCATTCGCCAACCATCAATGGGGCCAGTATTTGGCATTAAAGGCGGTGCTGCTGGCGGCGGTTATAGCCAAGTAGCTCCAATGGAAAAGCTCAACCTACACTTAACGGGTGATATTCATGCTGTTACTGCCGCACATAATCTTGCAGCTGCAGCATTAGATGCTCGTCTTTATCATGAAAATCGCTTAGGTTATGACACTTTTACTGCACATACAGACCTACCAGCACTACGGATTGATATTAATAATATTAGTTGGAAGCGAGTAATCGACCACAATGATCGCGCACTACGTATGATCACCATTGGTCAAAATGAACCAGGTAAAACCATTAATGGTCTTGAACGCCACGATGGCTTTGATATATCTGCCGCTTCTGAATTAATGGCAATTTTAGCCCTTGCTACAGATTTAGCCGATATGCGTCAGCGAATTGGTAAAATAGTTGTCGCTTATAACCTTGATGGTGAACCGGTTACTACCGAAGATCTCAAAGTTGCGGGCGCCATGGCCGTTACTATGTGTGAAGCAATTGAACCCACATTAATGCAAACGCTAGAAGGAGTGCCAACCCTTATCCATGCAGGCCCATTTGCAAATATTGCCCACGGTAACTCATCTATTATTGCCGATAAAATCGCACTGAAATTAAGTGAGTTTACGGTTACTGAAGGTGGATTTGGTTCTGATATGGGGTTTGAAAAAGCGTGTAATATTAAAGCACAACAAGCAGGACGTGGGCCCGATTGTGCAGTCGTAGTTACAACCTTACGGGGCCTTAAAGCGAATTCTGGGCTTTATGATTTACGCCCAGGACAACGGCTACCTGATACTATTTTTGAGACAGATACAGCTGCCCTAATTGCTGGTTTTGAGAATTTACGTTGGCATATTAATAACGCCGCCAAATACGGTGTCCCGGTTGTGGTTGCCATTAACCGTTTCCCACAAGATACCGATCAAGAACTTGAGCAATTAAAACAACTGATTTTAACCACAACGTTTAATGTTCATGTTGATGTTGCATTAAGTGAAGCATTTACAAAAGGAGGCGATGGCGCAATAGCACTCGCAAATGCCGTTGTTCATGCCTGCGAAAAGCCTGCAAACTTCAAACCACTGTATAGCTTAGACCAAACCATTGAAGAAAAATTAATGGCAGTCGCTGAAATTGGTTATGGTGCTAAAAATATTGAGCTTTCACCTTTAGCGACTCAACAATTGGCCCAATTAAAAGCACAAGGTTTTAATAAATTAGCAATATGTATGGCAAAAACGCCATTATCGATTACTACCGAACCGCATATTAAAGGCGCACCAACAAATTTTACCGTTCCAATTAGAGAGCTGAAATTATGTGCAGGTGCCGGTTTTATCTATGCTTTATGTGGCAATGTAATGACCATGCCAGGCCTACCTGAAAAACCCGCATTCATGAATCTTGATCTTGATGCTGATGGCAATATCATCGGTCTAACCTAAATCTAACGTATTATATATTGTATCGATAACAGGTATTGTTATCGATACTCCTTTAAATAACACACAACATCCCACAACAAGCCACCGCCATCACTCTCAACCATCGCTTAATATCCATCTGAAAACTATTTAATCACTAAAGCTTCTTCCTTCATTCACATTGTATTGATATTCAATGACGGAATAAACCCACAAAAATAGTGGTTTTTAATTAAAATCAAATAGATAAGATTTTTACCAATATATCAAATGGATAACATTCGTTAACAAAAAATAATCCTATTCGCGGTGTCAGATCATTTTATTTTATACTCAACCTGCTAATCTCACGCTCATAATAAATATTCCTTGTACTCACTACAGCAATACAATCAAAGCTGAGCGAGCACAATCTATAAAAAATTTGAGGCTTACAACTATGGAAATGACTCACGCTCAACGTCTAATTCTATCTAATCAATATTACATCATGGCAAAAATCGCACCTGAAAATGCTGAAAAATATCACCGCCTACAAATGATTATTGAACGCGGCTATTGCTTACAGATGCGTGAACTTAGCAAAGATTTTGGCGAAGTTTCAGAAGATGAATGTAAACAAGTTCTTGAAATAATGGAGATGTACCACGCACTTCAAGAATCTTTTAATTTAGAAGATTGCCGTTGCGATGGCGCAAAAGACATTGACCAACGTCGACTACAATTTTTAGGTTTTGATGTAATAACTGAAGCTAAGTTAGTTAATTACGTACGTTTCCTTACTCATGATGAAGGTTTATATCCACAGTTCCCTACCACTGAACATCAATTTAATAGTCATGTTCCAATGCTTGATAAGTATCTACGCATGCTAACTATTTGGCGCGGATGCCCACGCCATTACCATTTATCATGCAGTGAGATCCAACAGATTATTACAGCATAGCTTTATACCAACGCCATAAAACGGAGTGAATAAACTCGGTTTTATGGTGTTATTCTTAAGCATTATCGTATAAAAAAACTGAAACGTGACACCTTAATGACGATAACATCACCACTCAATTCTAATAACAGCATTGGTTTTGTTATAAAAACCATTAGTGATCATTTCAACCACTGACGTATAATCATTGCACTTCTTCGCTATAAATTAGTTACCTAATTAAGGTCAAATTTATTAGCAATATGCCATTATTAATGGGATACATAATAATAATGATTCGCTGTGTAAAGAATAATACTATCGGTAATCGTCTGACCTCAGCCATTATATTAATGGCATTCTTAACTATTAGTGTCAGTGTTATTGCCGCATTAACATGGCAACAGCTGAGTCAACAAATAGGCACGATAACCAATGATAATATGCCAACATTACGTTCTAGTTATCGTTTAGAACGCAGTACTGCCGAGTTACAAGCAGCGTTAACAGCATTAGATCTGAATACTAATCCGTTAAAGCATAAAACGATTAAAAAAAATATCGTTTCTATTTTAAAAGCTATTCGACAATCAATAGATAATATTTCAAGTTTATATTACTACCCAAAAATAAAATCAGGTCAGCAGCTATTAATAGCAAATATTGATAGTTATATCGCCTTATTACAGCAAAGAAATACACTACGCTTTTCATTAAAACAAACAGAAAATACGATTAAATGGTTACATCAAGATTTGATTGATGAATTACAACCATTACGTCTAGAAATTGAATGGCAAATGATGCAGTTGCTAAATACCCCTCAACAATTACAGCTAAAACATGATACTAATATCAAAAATATTATGGCTGAATTTTCAGTTATTCAAACAATTACTGTTAATGTGAATGAATTACACCAACTTATTGAAGATAGTATTCTTCATCGTCAACAGAATGATATCAATACTTCCTTTGACGCTATTGCAAAAAAAATATTACAACTCAATAAAATCAGTAAACAATTAAATAACTATCCATCAACCATTACTTATCGTCAATTACAGCAAGAATTTACTCAATTAGTAACCCCTAATGGTCACCTTCAAAAATTATTAATCCAAGATAATATAAACAATATAAAAATAACTCAGACCCAACGCAATATTCGTAATCAATTAACTCAACAAGAAAATATAATCCAAACTCTTGTTGGTCATGCAGATAATGCGTTAGCTAAATTGAATGGTAAGACTAGACGTTCGATTTGGATCGGTAATTTAATTTTATTTGGCGTAGTTTTTATTACCATTATTCTTAGTGTTATTTTATCGATTTATTTAGTTGGTCGAGGTATCGTAAAACGTCTAAATCTACTGGGTCAAGATTTACAAGCCATTGCCAGTGGCAACCTTAATGCCAATATTCAAACCACAGGTGTTGATGAGATTGGTATTTTAGGCGATAACCTGCGTTATTTTTGTCAACAAATGCAAGAAATTCAAAATTCTAATGCCCTAAATTTGATCAATAATACTCAAGCCAGCATTATTACTTGCGATCTCAACGGTGCTGTTGAATCGGT
This sequence comes from Photobacterium carnosum, assembly GCF_021236965.1. Lineage (NCBI taxonomy): Bacteria > Pseudomonadati > Pseudomonadota > Gammaproteobacteria > Vibrionales > Vibrionaceae > Photobacterium > Photobacterium carnosum. The sequence goes on from NZ_WMDN01000028.1 coordinate 16,270, forward strand.
TAATCCACAAGCTCTAAAACAATTAAATTTCTGTAATGTCACTAAAAAACATCAAGTCTGGAATCTGTTTAATAGTTCAACCCTTACTACATTACAGCACTTGTTTACCGCTAATGGTCCATTAATGACCAATGGGGCTTATAACATGACGGTAAAATTAGTCGCCAAAAACGGTCATGGTTTATATTTACGGTTAGATTTTCGTACCTTTACGCAAGGTAATGATGACAAAGTAATTATAACAATGACGGATATTACCGAACAAGAGAATACCACTCGTTGGTTAGAAAGTACGGTTGCAGAGAAAACGCAATCACTCACCATTCGAAACCAACAACTACGAGACGAAATCGAAGATCGAAAACGCATTGAAGGCGATTTGATCGAAACTCAAGATGAATTAATTCAAGCGGCAAAAATGGCAGTTGTGGGCCAAACGATGACATCACTTGCGCATGAACTTAATCAACCACTATCTGCGATTTCAACGCGAATATTTAGTGCAAAACTTGCACTTGATCATAAAAAATACGAAAATCTACCCACAAATCTGACAAAAATAGACGATCTTGTTACTCGAATGAGTAAACTGATCATAAATTTTAGAAACTTTGCAAAAAAACAATCAGCAACCAAACCATTAAGCAAAGTTGATATTCAAGATTCAATCAAACAAGCGCTAATATTGGTCGAAAGTCGCGCCAAAGTACAAAAAACAACAATGGTGAATACGATTGACTACCCTCTTTATGCGCTTGCTGATCAAGTTCAACTAGAGCAAATTTTAATTAATTTATTGGTTAATAGCTGTGATGCAGTTGCTAATTGCAAACAACGTGAAATAACAATTATTCAACTAAATAGTCCATCGAATAAAATTCGGTTAGCGGTATATGACAGCGGTGATGGTTTTGACGCCGCAATCATTAACAAATTATTCATTCCCTTTACCACCACCAAAGATGTTGGATTAGGCCTTGGGTTAAGTATTTGTGGTTCAATTATGACGCGACTAAAAGGTGAAATCTTCCTTGCTTCAAACTTAACAGGTGGCGCAATGGTCGTACTGGAGTTAAATAAATATGATAAGTGATGATATTGAAGTATTGATTGTGGATGACGATCATGATGTTGTCGAAGCCTATCAAGAACTACTTGAAATAGCTGGATTTAAAGCACAAACAATAACAGATTCAACCTTAGTGTTAGGGATGCTAAAGCGTAATTGGCCTGGTGTTATTGTTTCTGATATGTACATGCCCGGCTTAGATGGTATGGAATTATTGGCTAAAATTCAGCAGTATGATCATGAGTTACCCGTCATTATTATTACGGGTCATGGTGATATCCCAATGGCGGTTGGCGCTTTAAAAAAAGGGGCGGTCGACTTTTTACAAAAACCCTTACAGCCTAAAGAATTAATTACGCTGCTTGAAAAATATTTACCTCAGCGTCGCCAAATTATTGAACAACGTAACACCTTACATACGACAACAGCAGAAGTATTATTAGGGGAAAGCCCACTAATTATTAAAATTCGTGAGCAGTTAAAAACCATCGCATTAACAACCAAAGATGTGTTAATTGAAGGTGAAAACGGTACAGGTCGCCATACAGTTGCAAAATTACTTCATCAAAATAGCCCATTAAGTAATGGTCCTTTTGTTGAAATCAATGCTGCAAATATTACCCGTACGCCGGATTTACAACGCAGCATGATTTCAGCGCGTAGTGGCTGTTTATGTTTATGTAATCCCCACCATATGCCAATTGAAACTCAACAATGGTTGTGTCGTTTCTTACTTGAGCAAGAACGCCAAGGGAAAAAAGAAGTCCGCGTTATTGCTTTATTTGATGGTGATCCGACTGAATCTGTTGAAACTGAGCAGTTTTTACCTGAGTTGTTCTATTTTTTAAGTCAAGTACGATTTAATCTACCCACATTGCGTCAACGTAGTAGTGATATCACATTGATATTTAAGCACTACATTAAGCAAAGTTGTAAAAAATTAAATAAAACAATTCCTGCGATTGATAAAGCTTACCTTGCGATTTTAAATCGTTATGAATGGCCAGGAAATGTATTAGAACTTAAAAATGTTGCTGAATTATACGCAATAGGGATTGTAAAACTTGCAGGTCAAGAACGATCTAAACCGTTAGATCAAATGAGTAGTCCACTGGATGATCTGGTTGATGGCTATGAAAAACAAGTCATTGAAGATGCGTTATACCTATTTTCAGGCCGTATCAATGAAGTGTCATCATACTTACAAATACCCCGTAAAAAACTGTATTTGAGAATGAAAAAACACGGTCTGGATAAAGCTGAATATAAAGTACGCACAACAAATTAACCATACATAACCCAACAAGTCTTCAGTAATGAGGGCTTGGTTTTTTATCCTCAAAATCTGTTAGCGACAACCGCTAATAACCATTACACTCTACGGCTGTTTTTCAGCTTTGGTCTATATACATGTCTTATCAATGCCCTTTATGTCACCTGCCACTTACTATGGACGCTAACAGCGCATCATCAACATCCTATCGCTGTAGTAATAATCATCAGTTTGATCAGGCCAAAGAAGGCTATGTAAACCTGATGCCTGTACATCATAAAAGCTCGAAAAACCCTGGCGATAATAAAGAAATGATGCAAGCTCGACGCTTATTTCTTAACACTGACCATTACCAACCCCTACGTGATGCGGTTATGGCACAGTTACGCCAACATTTACCACAAGATGCCACTGAGCTACTTGATATAGGTTGTGGTGAAGGGTATTACACCTCTGAGTTTGTACAACTCCGTCAACAATTTTCAGACATCACCATCCACGGCTTAGACATTTCAAAAGTTGCAGTTAAATATGCAGCCAAACGCTACCATGATTGTGATTTCTGTGTTGCCTCTAGCCACCGTTTACCGTTTGCTGATCACTTTTTTGATGGTGTAGTCCGTATTTATGCGCCCTGTAAAGATGAAGAATTGCATCGCTCGATAAAAAGCGGAGGGATTTTAGTCACAGCAACACCTGCACCGCGTCATTTATATCAGTTAAAAGAATTAATTTATGACGGTGTTAACTTACATGATGTGCCTGTAGAGAACATTGAAGGGTTTGAGTTAGTTATAGATCAACAACTGCACTATGACATGACACTAAGTGGTGAAGAGGCAACAGCATTAATGCAAATGACGCCTTTTGCATGGAAAACCTCTGAGCAAGTATGGCAACAACTTGCGCAAGCCCAAAATTTCGATTGTGAAGCTGATTTTTCTATTCGTGTTTATCGCCGCCAGTAAATACTACAAATGAGATTGATTATCATCGATTATTTATAATCAATCTCAATGTCTTTATTATTTACCGTTTACTCTCTTCTCGGTATAACAACAATGAATCGACTGACCTATTTGGGTCTAACCCGCTTATTGGTTAGCCGAGTCTCTCCCCCATCAGCCAATAATATCTCACTATCCACCAGCGCAGCAGTAATCACTACGACTAACACCGCAACAATCTACTACAACAGCAATCTAGCACAGCAACAACGACCAGTACTGTAACGATCATGTATGATTACGCTATTAAGTCCTCAAATGAACAACTTTCTGTTACTCAATGAGATCACGCTTTAAAACAAGCCGATATTATTCTCATCAATGAATAGCATAACCATCAAGATGCGACCACTAATGCACAAAAAATAAAATGAGGGCGGCAATGAAGGTAATGAAGGTAATGAAGGTAATGAAGGTAATGAAGGTAATGAAGGTAATGAAGGTAATGAGGCAACGAAATAATGATTTGAAATATGACTAAAATGGGTACAGCAGAAAAACAACAACCGCTAGATAGAGAAGAACCCCATCGGCGGCCAAGCAGTTGGGGTTCTAAGAGAGATAACAGCTATATCCCTAGGTTGCTTAATAATTATACCTCAACAACCTGTTTATTGCCTGAATAATCATCTAATATTGCGTATAGAAACGTCACAATACGCTAATGGAATGACCTCACTATCATGCAATAGCATCATTTTATTGCTCGTATATAGATAAGACCGTGATGGTTAAAATTAGTTGCAAAAAACATCTCGTTCACTGAATATTTTTTTATCGCACGAATTTCAGCCTTACCCCATCGCTACCCACGACAATTTACAGTAAAATAAACACAGAGCTCTTTTCTTTGAGCCAAATTAATTAGGAAAACAATGAAAAAAACATTTGCTTTAACTCATCCCAAAAAAGCGGCTGCTCGTGTTGTAGAAACAATTAAACACGATGTAAAGAAATACATCCGTCGTGAACGTAACAAAGCATTACCTGCTGGTACTGATTTTTGGGATTTTGATTGCAAGTTTGGTCATACCGAGCAAGAAGCAAAAACTATTCACGTAAAAGAAATCAACAAGTGCATTGATGAAGCTGAAAAGCTTGAACTACCATCACTATACTTAGAAATTCTAGCGAAGCCTGCAACACGTGCACAACGTCCAGAGTTTGATTTCGACGAAGAATAATTGCTTATTAGCCATTATTTAATGTGCTATAGAACCAAACAAAAAAGAGTCGCTAATGCGACTCTTTTTTATTACAACAAATCTATTACAACAAATCTATTACAACAAAACATAACACAATTACTTAGAACCAACGATCTAATGCATGTCGATCTAATTGTTTAAATGCTCTATTTAATACCTCCGCTAATTCTTGATAGCGCGGCTGCGATTTTTTAGGCTGCATCGCATGTCCTTCACTGACAATCTTCTGATAAATTTCGCTATACCATTTCGCAAGTGATGGCGGCAACGTTGTTTGACTGCGTTTACCCAACCACCATAATCCTTGTAATGGCATTGATATCGCTAATAGCGCAATCGCAATCGCTTGAGGCATTGCATCATAATTATGAAACGCCATTTGAGTCAAAATACTGATTGCAGCAACCGCAGGCATCACCTTTGTCGCAAATTGAGTGGCTTTAATATACCGATGTTCAGGAAAAACAGCCGCTAGCTCTTTGCGCATTGGCCATGTTGTCATGTAATGCTGACCATTCTGAAAGTGTTTCCACATTGTATGTTGAGCCATAATGCACCACTCATCAAAAAAAATTATAATATTTAAAATAAATACACAACAAACTTGATTCAAATTAAAATTTTCTAAAAATCTTTTTGTTATATTGCGTAACAATCGGTTATTCTAGGCAAGCCTAAATGTAATTGTTGCCGTTAATAACCTTAACTGCAAGTTAGGCTCTGTCAAGGATGACCCAGAATTAGAGGTAACTCAATTCTATTTCTCAGGAAAGAGTGTGATTTTCACCTCTAGTAAGACGAACAATAAATCTTCGTCTATTCTAGGGGTACTTTTTTATTCAAAAATGAATATCAACTTTCAGACAGATTATAGGTAGTCACTCTCATGTCTAAGCTGGTTTTAGTTCTAAACTGCGGTAGTTCATCTCTTAAGTTCGCAATCATTGATCCAGTATCAGGTGAAGAACATCTTTCAGGTCTAGCAGAATGTCTAGGCCTTCCTGACGCTCGTATCAAGTGGAAACTTGATGGCAAGCACGAAGCTCAACTAGGTAACGGTGCTGCTCACGAAGAAGCTCTAGCTTTCATGGTTGATACTATCCTTGCTTCTAAGCCAGAACTTAAAGAGTCTCTAGGCGCTATCGGTCACCGTATCGTACACGGCGGCGAGCAGTTCTCTGCATCAGCACTAATCGACGATGTTGTTCTTCAAGGTATCGTAGATGCGTCTGATTTCGCACCTCTACACAACCCTGCACACGTTATCGGTATCGAAGCTGCTAAACACAACTTCGCTAATCTGAAAAACGTTGCTGTATTTGATACTGCTTTCCACCAGACTATGCCTGAAGAAGCATTCTTATACGCAATTCCTTACCGTCTATACAAAGAAAACGGCATCCGTCGTTACGGCGCACACGGTACTTCTCACCGTTTCATCGCTCGTGAAACAGCGATCCTTCTAGACAAGCCTCTTGATGAACTAAACATCATCAACTGTCACCTAGGTAACGGCGCATCTGTATGTGCAATCAAAGGCGGTAAATCTGTAGATATTTCTATGGGTCTAACACCTCTTGAAGGTCTAGTAATGGGCACTCGTTGTGGTGACCTTGACCCAGCAGTTATGTTCCACCTACACGATCGTCTAGGTATGAGCGTTGCTGAAATCAACACTATGTTCACTAAAGAGTCTGGCCTACTAGGTCTTACTGGTGTGACTTCTGACTGTCGTTTCGTTGAAGAAAACTACGGTACTAAAGAAGAAGCAACACGTGCAATGGACGTATTCTGTCACCGTCTAGCTAAGTATGTTGCAAGCTATGCAGCTACTATGGAAGGTCGTCTAGATGCAATCGTATTCACTGGTGGTATCGGTGAAAACTCTGCACCAATTCGTGAGATGGTTCTTAACCGTCTAGCTATCTTCGGTATCGAAGTAGATAACGAAGCAAACCTTAAAGCACGTTTCGGCGGCGAAGGTGTTATCACTACAGCAAACAGCCGCATTCCTGCAATGGTTGTTTCAACTAACGAAGAATTAGTAATCGCAGAAGATACAGCGCTTCTAGCTGAAATCTAATCTTACGATTATTAAAACGGCTGGCCTTTTAGTCAGCCGTTTTTTCATCTCATATTTTACTGTGGTGCTGCTCTATGATTATTCTACTTTAAAACATAACGTCGAATTGTTATTGAACAGTGCTGTACCGATTCAATAGTCAAAGGAATCTATAGTGTCTCGTACTATTATGCTTATCCCAGTTGGCGCTGGTGTTGGTCTAACAAGCGTTAGCCTTGGTGTACTTCGTGCAATGGAACGCAAAGGCGTTCGTGTTTCGTTCTTCAAGCCTATCGCACAGCCACGTAAAGGTGGCGATCAGCCAGATCTAACTACAACGATCATTCGTGCTAACAGCGATATGAAAATCGCTGAGTCATTCTCAATGGCAAGCGCTGAAGAACTTATTCGTAACGATCAAACTGACGTTCTTCTAGAAGACATCGTTGCTCGCTTTAAAACAGCAACAACAGACTCTGCTGTAACGCTAATCGAAGGTCTTGTTGCTACTCGTAAGCACCCTTTTGCAAATCAAATTAACTTTGAAATTGCAAAAACACTTGATGCTGAAATCGTGTTTGTTGTCTCTCCTGGTACTGACAACCCATCACAACTTAAAGAACGTATCGAAGTAGCATGTTCTAACTTCGGCGGCATTAAAAACAAGCAAATTTCTGGTGTTATCGTTAATAAACTTAACGCACCTGTTGACGCTGAAGGCCGTACTCGCCCAGATCTTTCTGAGATCTTTGACGATGTAGAAGGTACTGTTCCTTCAAACGTTGAAATCATGCAAGTATTCAACTCTAGCCCTATCCGTGTACTTGGTTGTGCACCTTGGAGCGCAGAGCTAATCGCTACACGTGCAACAGATATTGCTCAGCACCTAAATGCTGAAATTATCAATGCAGGTGATATCGAAACTCGTCGTATTAAGAGCATCACTTTCTGTGCACGCTCTATCCCTAATATGGTTGAGCACTTCCGTCCAGGTTCACTACTAGTGACTTCTGCTGACCGTCCTGACGTTATTGTTGCTGCATGTCTTGCTGCAATGAACGGCGTTGAGCTAGGTGCACTTCTATTAACTGGTGGTTACGACCTACCTAAACCTGTTATGGATCTTTGTGAGCGCGCATTCGCAACAGGTCTTCCTGTTATGACAGCACAAGGTAACACTTGGCAGACATCGCTAAATCTACAGAGCTTCACTCTAGAAGTTCCTGCTGAAGATAAAGAGCGTGTTGAGTTTGTTAACGAATACATGGCAAGCCACATCGACGGTAACTGGATTGAATCTCTAACTGAAGGTTCAAACCGTGAGCGTCGTCTAAGCCCACCAGCATTCCGTTACCAGTTAACTGAGCTTGCTCGTAAAGCGGCTAAGCGTATCGTTCTTCCTGAAGGCGATGAGCCACGTACAGTTAAAGCTGCAGCTATCTGTGCTGAACGCGGTATCGCTGAATGTGTGCTTTTAGGTAACCCTGAAGAAATTCGTCGTGTTGCTGAGCAACAAGGTGTTGTTTTAGGTGCTGGCGTAACTATCATCAACCCTGATGAAGTACGTGAGAACTACGTTGCTCGTTTAGTAGAGCTTCGTGGCGCGAAAGGCATGACTGATGTAGTTGCTCGTGAGAAGCTACAAGATTCAGTATTCCTTGGCACAATGATGCTTGAGAATAGCGAAGTTGACGGTCTAGTATCTGGTGCAGTTCACACTACAGCAAACACTATCGTTCCTCCATTCCAAATCATCAAGACTGCACCTGATGCGTCTATCGTATCATCTGTATTCTTCATGTTGCTACCTGACCAAGTATTGGTTTACGGTGACTGTGCGATCAACCCAGATCCAACAGCTGAGCAACTTGCTGAAATCGCTATCCAATCTGCTGATTCTGCAAAAGCATTTGGTATCGAACCACGCGTCGCTATGATCTCTTACTCTACTGGTACTTCTGGTAAAGGCGCAGACGTAGATAAAGTACGTGAAGCAACCAAACTTGCTCAAGAGAAACGTCCTGATCTAATCATTGACGGTCCTCTACAGTACGATGCTGCAATCATGGAAAACGTAGCGGCTTCTAAAGCGCCAAACTCTCCAGTAGCAGGTAAAGCAACTGTATTTATATTCCCTGACCTAAACACAGGTAATACAACATACAAAGCAGTACAACGTTCTGCAGATCTAGTATCTATCGGTCCAATGCTTCAGGGCATGCGTAAGCCAGTTAACGACCTTTCTCGTGGCGCACTAGTAGACGATATCGTTTACACAGTTGCACTTACTGCGATTCAGGCTGAACAGTCTAACGCTAAGTAAGTTTTAATACTTATTTAATCGGCTGATAAAACGCCCCAATACATGCCTTCAATTTTTATTGAAAAGTGTATTGGGGCGTTTTTTATTCATGCTATAAAACACAAATCGCTATCCTAGCAATATAACCACAATGTTAAGCAATAACGATAAAGCAAGCACATCATCCAATGATCAATAATGCGCTTTGTTAGTTATTTGATTACGGATATTTTAACTAAGCATCGTCTGCGCTAACACTTCACCGTCAAAACTGATCACCGCTAAAGCATTACCATCCAATAAACCATAGCTTGCAGGTAAACCATTACGTGGAATAGCCACCGAACCGGGATTAAAGGCGTAGTAATCCCCTTTATGCTCAGCAACTGGAATATGAGTATGACCCGAAACAATCACATCGCCAGTCATTAGTTGCGGATGCTTATCGGCATTATAAATATGACCATGGGTTAAAAATAACCGTCGACCATCGGCTAACATCACCACGTTATAATCTGCCATCATCGGAAAATCCAACAGCATTTGATCAACGTCACTATCACAATTACCGCGTACAGCCGTAATTCGATCCGCATACTGATTTAATAATTCAGCCACTTGGATTGGATCGTACCCTTCAGGTAGCGCATTGCGGGGACCGTGATTAAGAATATCACCTAATAAAATAAGATACTTAGCACCACTTTGTTCAAAAGCAACAATGGCTTTTTGAGCCGCAACAAAACTACCGTGAATATCTGATGCGAAAAATAATTTCATGATTAAGTTCAGCCAAAAAATCGTCAATATATGGGTTTAGTCTACGTGAGCATCAGGAAAAATACTATTATCACCATCAGGTCACGATGATATCTATCAGCATCACTTATACTGTGAACATAGCACTGATTAATAATATTCATCTCAGCACCAACTTGCTTCCACTACCCGTTAATTTAAGCTGGTACATCAATAACCACGAGGGAATAACCAATATGAAGATCTTAGTGACAGGCGCAACCGGACTCATTGGCAAGGCACTACTCCCTCATCTCAATCATGATGAGATCACCGTGATTAGCCGTGATCCTGCCCGCGCTTATCAGCTACTCGGTCATCATATTAATGCGCTTGATTCCCTCGAATCATTACCCAACCTTGATCAATTTGATACGGTAATTAACCTTGCTGGTGAGCCCATTATCGGTAAACGTTGGAGTGAGCAACAAAAACATATCATTGAAGACAGCCGTTGGAATATTACCCAACAACTGGTTGATAAAATTAAAGCCAGTGACACCCCTCCGCAGACGTTTATTAGTGGCTCGGCCGTTGGCATCTACGGTAATCAACATGATAAAACCATTGATGAAAGCTTTACTATTGAGCCTAATAATACTGATTTTTCACAGCAAGTTTGCTCACGCTGGGAACAAATCGCGTTGGAAGCACAATCTGATCAAACACGTGTATGCCTGTTAAGAACGGGGATTGTAATTGCAAAACAAGGCGGCGCATTGGCGAAAATGTTACTGCCTTATCAATTCGGCGTTGGTGGCCCTATTGGCGATGGTCAGCAATATTTCCCGTGGATCCAACTGCAAGATATGGTGCGAGGGATTTTATTTTTACTTAATAATAGTGATACTCAAGGTCCGTATAATATGACCGCCCCCAACCCGATTACTAATCGCGCTTTCAGTGCCGCCCTTGCCAGTACATTGCATCGACCACATTTATTATTTACCCCTGCTTGGGTATTAAAATGTGCCCTTGGGGAATCGTCACAACTATTATTAGACGGTCAACGCGCATTGCCGAACAAGTTACAGGCAGCAGGGTTTAACTTTAGCTTCCCTTGTATTGAGCAGGCGTTAAAGCAGACGTTGTGTGACTGATTAAGTATGTTAGCGCAATAAAAGCAGGGTTGAGTAACAGCCCTGTCGAATAATAATCCTGTAATAAATTCATCAGATATTAGACCTAAATATCTTGCTATAATTATCCCCACCCAATAACATGTATAATAAATACAACATTGGAGTTTATTATGTTAGATCTAACTAATCCTACCGTTATTAAGTCTCTTATATTTTTAAGTGTTGAATCTATCGTTTTAATTTTAATGGTATCAGTGCCTATATTATTAACATCGGCACTAATTATTAAAAATATTCGATCTTTTTTTAATCCAAACAAACAATGATCAAAAAATATTGGTAACGCCGACTTCATCACCGTAACGGTAACAACAACTTCTTAATCTGCGTTCGTGACACCAAATACACCAACCCAATCGCTAGCACAGGCAACCCTACCCACATCAGAGGATGTAAACTAAACGGCAGTTCAAACCCTTTAACCACCAGCAAGCCCACCACCAACTCTGCGCCTACGGCGGCAATTACACCTGCCAACAACGCAATGATTCCATACTCAAACCACAACGTAGCAGCAATGCGTTTTCGGCTGGCACCTAAGGTACGGTATAACTGAATTTCTGTTTGACGCTCTGAAATACTTAACCGCAACAACGTCATGATCAGCAATAAACCACTAACAACACCGAGCCCAGCTAACACAGTCAAAGACCAACTAATTTGGGCTAATAAGCCTTGAATACGGGTTGCCATCATCCGTAAATCAAGCACACCCACAGTAGGATATTGGCTGGCTAACGTATTTAATAATCCATTTTGTTGCTTGCCAACCCGAAAACTGACTAATCCAGTCGCAGGGAATGACTGCAACACATCTGGTGTGAAAATAAAGTAGAAATTGGGTTTCATATTACGCCATTCAACATTCCGAATACTGTTAACGGTAGCGTTAAATTCCAACCCGCCAACGGTAAATGCCAACTTATCACCCAAGTGAATATTCAATCGTTTGGCAATTCCAGATTCAACCGAAACACCTTCCGCTTTACCCCATTGCCCTTTGGTGACCACATTATGGCTTGGCAGTGTTTTCGCCCATGTAAAGTTAAGCTCACGCCTTAAAGCAGGATCAACACTTTCATCATCTGCCTTTCGATTTAGCTCATTATTTATCTCAGTATTATTTTCAGCTTGATCAGTCGCTGTTTCATTTGATGTAGCGTAAAAACGTTTATCGTTAATTGCCACTAACCGCCCTCGCGTCACAGGGTAGCCTTGCGAACGGGTTAGATTAGCTTTATCTAAAGCAGCTAAATAGCTTTGCTGTTGCTCAGGGGCGATATTGAGTGCAAACACATTCGGCGCATTCGCAGGTAGGGTATTTTGCCAATCAGCAAGTAATTCATTGCGTAATAACCCGATTACGGCCAATAACATTAATGAGCAAGTTAACGCCACCAATTGAGTCGCAGTTTTGATTTTACTGCGATTCACACGGCTTAACGCTAAACTATAAGCTGCGCCTAATTTCACTCGTTGTAATAACGCGATAGCAGCCACACCAATACCCGCTAAAACTAACAACAACCCCACGATACCTAACAGGGTTAACCACACTAAAAAATTAGTACCAATCCACACGATAGCCACTAGCACAGGAAGCAATAACAATAGCCATGCCAAACGACTAGAAGTGGGTGCTATTGTCGATACTTGTACTGAATTGATCGCGGAGGTTTGAACTAACCGTGATAGCGGGATCCCTAACGCTGGTAGTGCAATTAACAATGCCAACAATAAACTGATCGCAAAAGGCGCAATTCCCATCGCCGGTAGTTGATCGGGTAATAAGTTTTGCAGAGGATAACGCAGCAACCATTCAAGCCCTAATCCGAGCGTTAAACCAATAACAATCGCAACCACAAACACGAGTCCGATCTGAGTTAATAGCCAGCGCCATAAAAAACCTTTGGTCGCACCAAGACTTTTCATCATCGCCACCGCCGTCTTACGCGTTGCCGCATAGTGTTGGCAAGTTAGCACTAACGTAGCAGCAGCCATTAATACCACCAGCACTAATGTTAGCGATAAATATTGCCGCGCACGTTCAATAAAATCACCACTGCGTCCGGCATCATTTTCAGTTAGCCACCGTTGACTTGGGGTTATGATTAATTGCTGACGAATATCAGCCAATGACTTATTTGAACCTAAGAAATAATAACGATAGCTGATGCGACTTCCCGGCTGAACCCCACCCACCGCTTCAATATCTTGCTGATTAATAAATACCGTCGGCATTTGGCTAAACGGATTAAACGATAACTCTGGATCCTGAGTAATATGGCCACTAACGGTTAACTCAGCATCACCCAGCATTAGTACATCACCAACTTTCACGTTTAACAGCGAAAATAAACGCTCAGCTAACCATAATTGCTGCGGTTTTACATGGTGTTCTAATAACGCGGCATCTGCACTTTGTAAGTTAAGTTCACCCCGTAATGGAAAGACTGAGTCGACAGCTTTAACACTCACCAACTGCATGCCGTTATCACTAAATGCCATAGTGCCAAAACGGATTTGCTGAGCAACTTTTACCGCATCGGTTGATAATGTTTTAAGCTGCGAAAGATCAATCGGCTGTGAAGAAACAAGCACTCTATCAGCCGTTAATGCGGATCGTCCTTGATCAACAATGATCGCTTCTACTCGGCTCACTAATGCTGATAACGCAAACACACACGCTATAATCAAACTCAAGGCTAAAGTGACTAACCACAATTGACCTTGGCGAATTTCACGCCATGCCCAACGCACAACAAATGATCTATTATTAGTAGCAACAGGAATATTAAACATGGCGATCGTCCTTGTTCGCTAACCTATCCTGTTCCCTACTTAATACACCGTTATCTAACCGCATCACTCGATCGCACCGTGCAGCTAAGGCATCATCATGAGTCACTAATATCAATGTGGTGCCGTTGTCTCGATTAAGCTCAAACAATAACTCAATGATCATCGCCGTCGTTTGTTGATCTAAATTACCCGTTGGCTCATCAGCAAACAAAATTTTAGGGTTGATCATAAACGCCCGTGCTAATGCTACCCTTTGTTGCTCACCACCTGATAATTGGCTTGGTAAATGGGTCTCTCGTCCTTGTAAACCAACAACGGCTAACAGTTGTTTCGCACGTTCAATATCGATCGCTTTATTTTGAATCAAACATGGCAACGTAACGTTTTCTAACGCATTTAAGGTCGGTAATAATAAGAAGTTTTGAAACACAAACCCAATCGATTCACTGCGCAGCTGCGCCCGTTGTTCATCATCTAAGCGCGTTAGATTATGACCTAATAATTCGATCTCACCGGTTGTTGGCACATCTAACCCTGCCAGTAACGTCATTAGGGTCGATTTTCCTGCGCCTGATACACCCACTAACGCAATTGACTCACCTTGCTCGACCTCAAGCGAAACATCCTGCAAAATGGTCATCGGCGACAAGGCTGTCGTAACCTGTTTAGAAACAGCGTGTGCTTTTATTACGGAGATTGACATGATACGAATCCTTTCATTATTAATGCTGTTATTTTCATCGACAGCATTTAGTCAAACGCTATTAGTCTTGGGTGATAGCTTAAGTGCAGGTTATCAAATGCCTGCCAATAAAAGCTGGCCTGTACTACTACCTGAAATATTAGCCCAACAATCCCAACCGACGACAATTATCAATGCCAGTATCTCAGGCGATACCAGTGGTAATGGGCTAGCACGACTACCGCAACTGCTTAAGCAATATCAGCCTGACATAGTATTAATCGAATTAGGTGCAAACGATGGCTTACGCGGCTTTGCTCCTAAAATACTACGCAATAATCTCAGTCAGATGATCACTTTAATTAAAGAAATGGGATCCCAACCATTATTGATGCAAATCGAAATCCTACCAAACTACGGCAAACGCTATAACGAACTGTTTCGTAATATTTACCCAGAGTTAAGCCAATCGCTTAACGTACCGCTATTGCCTTTTTTTCTTATTGATATCATTGTTCAACCGCAACTAATGATGAAAGATGGAATTCATCCAACCGCTGAAGCACAACAGCTTATCGCTCAGTTTATGGCACAACAACTTCAACCGTATCTCAATCAGAAAAGCTTATAATGACAAAGGAAGTCAACCAACACTCGAACCCGGCGTGCTTTTTGAGTATGTTGTGGAAAGTAAATATATAGCCCCGGATAATCAAGCCAGTACTCTTCCAGAATGGGGATCAACTTACCAGACGACAGCGCTTCTCGAATCATCGGCTCGACAATTCGCCCAATGCCTAAACCTTTTGAAGCAGCATCAATCATTAAATCAGTATCATTGACGATCATACTCAGGGGCGGAGTCACCCGTATCGTTTCTCCTTTATCGTTCAACTCCAAAGGAGCTAACTGATTTGAAGGCATATAGCGGTACTGAATTAATTTATGGTGCTGTAAATCTTGTGGGCTGTGGGGCGTGCCAAAGCGTTCTAGATAATCGGCGGTAGCAAAAAGAGCCTCTTTCATTTTTGGCATTAACGGTCGTGCAACCATGCCTTCTTCAATTCGATGACCAAAGCGTATTCCTGCGTCATAACCTTCCTTGATAATATTGATTGAAGTATTAGATACAGATATTTCTAGCTCAATCTCTGGATATAGCGCACAAAATTCAGCATAAATTGGCTCGACAATAAGTTGATAGGCAAAGCGCGGTACTGTTATCCGTACCTTGCCTGAAGGTACTTGACTCAGATCCTTAACGCTCTCCAATGCTAGATACAAAGCATCCATTGCTGGAGAAGCTTGTCCCATAAGGCACTTCCCCGCTTCGGTGAGTTCAATTGTTCGAGTTGTCCGAGTGAACAGTGGTAGACCAAGATGGGATTCAAGTTGTTTTAGGGCATTACTCACTGCTGGTGGTGATAATTCAAGTTTACGCGCAGCCCCGCGAATACTGCCTTCTTGGGCAATAATAAGAAATGTATCTACTTGATTGAAAAGCGAACCTTTCATACTTACTTCCTTATTGTTTCGTCTAGCTTAACAGTGCGTTCATTATTACCCACCTTATCATTATCAATACGTTAATGTAATCTTAGTCACAGTTATCTGATGGACATCAGGACTATAAGCAGACCCAACGTCCCCAGAACCATGAATATCAATATTAGCTGAAGGCAAAAAGGTAATTTTATGACTATCAATAATAAATCTGTAACAGTAATCGGTTTAGGTGGAATGGGGTCAACACTGGCATCCGCTCTTCTTAAGGCTGGACACAAGGTGACGGTATGGAACCGTAGTGCTGAAAAGGCTCAGGTATTGGTAGCTGAAGGGGCGATTCTAGCTGAGTCACCAGCCGCCGCCGTTTTTGCCAGTTCATTGACCATTCTTGCCGTGGTGGATTACCCAGCAGCTCATGCAGTATTAGAACAAGAAGCGGTAGCGAAAGCATTAAAAGGCCGCACTTTAGCGATGATGAGTACGGGCACTGGTGAGCAAGCTAAAGATCTTGCTGAGTGGGTACAAAATCAAGGTGCAGAATACATCGATGCCGGCCTTCTAAGCTATCCGCGAGCTATTGGTAAACCAAGTACCGGAATGCTATATAGCGGCAGTAAGCTTGCTTTCGAACAGCATGCTCAAACGCTATCAGCGATGGCGGGTGCGCAGCAATTTATCAGCGATGATGTGACAGCCTCCAACACGATTGGTCTTGGACTATGGAGTTTCTATTTCGGCTCTCTTGCTGCTTTTTTTGAAGGTGCCGCTTGGGCAGATCGGATCGGCAATATGAATATGCCCGACTTTCTACCTTCAGCCAAAGCTATGATGGCCACGTTAGTTGATGGTATGGAAGATGCCGCAACGCGTATCAGTTCTGAAGATTATTCTGGTGATCAAGCAAGCGTAGATCTTCACTTACACGGTATGGAGCTACTGTCTGGTGCATACTCGGCAGTAGGCTTACCGGCAAAAGTTTCTAACGCTTTTGTAGACTACCTGCACATGGCTCGCAATGCTGGTGATGGCAGTAAAGATGTAGTGACAACCTTTAATGCACTTCGTCAATCTCAAGGCAAGTTAGATCTGTAGATTGATATTCTCTGATCGTAAGTAAGATTAAAAAGAATATAGATATATGAATACGCTAAATAGTCGCAAGAAAATAACATTGATTGCGACTATTCTCATCGTTCAAAATTAGCATTAGCACCAAAAGCCCTGAGAGATATGGTATCGATATTTTTCTTATACAATCAGATTCTGCATCACCGTTTCTTCACGCGGCAGCTCCATTCCTTTTGATCTCCGATAACCCAATAAAATCATTTAATAAATGATATCTACGATTACAATGGAACTAAGTCTTTAAGGAGGATGTATGAAAGAAACAATATTGATCACCGGATGCAGTAGTGGTATCGGTAGATACTGCGCAGAACAGTTACACGCGGCTGGGTATAATGTTATTGCTAGCTGCCGTAAACCTAAGGATGTAGCACAACTACAAGCACAAGGGCTTAATTGCGTAGAACTGGATGTATCAAGCCAGTCATCAATAGAAAATGCGATTACAGAGGTGCTAACACTATCAGGTGGGCATTTAGATATCTTATTTAATAATGCCGCTTACGGACAATGTGGAGCGCTTGAGGACCTGCCGACAAATGCCCTTAGATCACAGTTTGAAACTAATTTATTTGGTTGGCATGAACTTACAAAGGCCATCATTCCAATAATGCTAAAACAAGGCCAAGGAAAAATCATCCAGAACAGCTCGGTATTAGGCCTTGTGGCAATGAAATACCGTGGAGCGTATAACGCCAGTAAATTCGCCCTAGAGGGTTACACCGACACCCTACGCCTTGAGCTTATGGATACCAATATTAGCGTGTCTCTTATTGAACCTGGCCCCATCAATAGTAAGTTCAGAGAGAACGCGAAGTTACATTTTGAAGATACAATCGATATGGAAAATACACGCCACCAGCAAGCGTATAAAAACACTCTTGAGAGATTATCAAAAACAACATCATCAAACAGCTTTACTCTAGAACCCGATGCTGTTCTTAATCAAGTACAACGCATTATCAATAGTCGCTCACCAAAACCACGCTATTACGTCACCCAGCCGACTCATCTGTTTGGAGTCCTGCGCCGCCTGCTTCCAAGCCGCTGGTTAGATAAGATACTGGTTAAAAGCGCTTAACTTGCATCGTGTTACATACAGACAACCAGAGCTATTAGTTGTACCAATTAGGCACTTTTAACCCTAGTAATACGTTTACTTTAGGACCTAACACTGCATTTAAGCAGGTGTTAGCCATAATCAACAACAAGTATCCAAAAGTACGTTACTATGTTACTCAACCGATATATATCTTTGGCTTTCTTCGTCGTGTATTACCGATGAAATGGTTAGATAAACGGCTAACAAAGCGTAATTAAACAAATTTAGGTCATAATAACAGCGTTTATTATGGCTAAATTTATCTATCACATTTAAAAAACATGGTGATAAAAACAACATATAAAAATCAAATGTCGATATGCCCTGCTAATTTCCGCACTTAAAGTTAAACAAATAGCCTTTAAATCCACATTACCAAACCACCCTCATAAAAACCATAATAACGTCATATTAGTGTCACACTAAAAAGTTACAGTAGCCTTAAGTCAAAAGACTCATGCCATTAAAAATCGTCTTCTCTGAGGTGTAGTATGTCGTTGCGCCAAATTAATCTTATCTGTCTCTGTATCACAATCGCAGTAATGGTTACGTTTAATAATTAATATCATTTACTGCTATTTTCTTGATTCAACTCGATTCATCCCCATATATTTGATATAGCCCTTCAAATAGCCAATGGATATCAGCACATGTATCAAAATGTCGCTCTTGAATTAAACGAACAGAATCTCCAGCAAATCATCGATCAATCGATGCAAACGCCTGTAGCTATCAGTTTCTGGGCACCTTCAATGCCAGAAACGCTTGAAGTGAATGCCACTCTTGGAAAAATTGCGCGTGAGTATCAAGGTCAATTTACCCTTGCAACAGTGAACTGTGAAACTCAACAAGCGGTTGCTTCGCAATTTGGCGTACGGGGTTTACCTACTGTAGCCTTATTTAAAAATGGTCAGCCTGTTGACGGCTCTGCTGGCCCACAAACAGAACAAAGCTTACGTGAAATGCTAAACCGCCATCTACCAACGCCAGAAGAATTACAACTACAACATGCATTAGCGTTAGTAAAAAGCCAAGATTACAACCAAGCATTGGCTTTACTACGTCAACTAGCACACAAATTCCCTAAAAATAGTATTATTGAACTTGCGATTGCTGAATGTTTGGTGGCTGCGGGATTATTTGATGAAGCAGAGTTAATTCTCGACACGATTCCAATGCAAGATCAAGATGCGCAATATAAAGGATTAATTGCTAAGCTTGAATTACATAAACAAGCGGGTAACTCTCCTGAAATTCAGCAGCTAGAACAAAAATTAGCGGCAAATCCAACCGATGCAAATATTACGTTCGAACTTGCGGTTCAATACAGCCAAGTCAATCGTAATGAAGAAGCATTGGCACTCTTATTAAATATCCTACGCAATGATCTTAATTTTGCTGACGGTAACGCCAAAAAGACCATGATGGATATTTTAGCGGCACTAGGGCAAGGAAATCCTATTGCGGGGACTTACCGTCGTCAACTGTATTCATTACTATATTAGGTTATAGACCAATAAAAAGGCCCGTCAGCGTTGTGCTCACGGGCCTTTTTTTATTCAACATATTTAATCTAAGCATTAACGTGCATTTGTTTTTTCAAACACTAAAAACTTATTACCCGAGTCCACTACCAACGTATCATTAATTACTTCAATACTGGTCGCACTACGTAATACATTTAGCATATTATCTTCTTGAGTCACAAGCTCTGGCAAACAAATTCGGCGAGTAACAAACGGCAGCGTAAAACTACCATCCGCCGCAATTAAACGTCCTTTAAATTGATTACACCCGGTAAAGCCAGATACTTTCATATCAGTATTAATATTTAATTTAGGTTTATGTTTAGTCACTCCAGGGATATATACCCCACCTTTAAGTGTCCAATCACCGATAAGTCGGGTTGACTTATTTAATTGCTGATTAGAAAAACAGCCTGTTAATGAAATTGCTAATAATAGTAATAAACAATATTTACTTTTTTTCATCATCGCTCTATAACTCAATCTTAATCTCAATAGACTGCTTTATTCATCTAGAAACAAGCTATTGAGATAATAATCACATAAAACAATGCCGATGATCTCTCATCGGCATTCATATTCAAACTATACAGTCTGTACTATCGTCTTAATTACTTAAGGATGATTTGTACTGAACGCTGAACATAGTTAGTGCTGTCAGCTGAGTTAGTTTGGATTGGGTTGCTGTTAGCTACGTGAGAAACAGTTAAACGAGATGCGCTAACACCGTTTGCTTCAAGGAAGCTAGCAACGTTCGCTGCACGTTTTGCAGAGATTTTATCGTTGATTGCTTGGCTGCCAACTTTATCAGTACGACCGATAATTTGCGCGGTAACTTCTGGGTTAGCTTGCATAGTTGCAACAACTTCACCTAGGTTGTAACGGCCGTAGTCGTTTAACTTAGTTTGACCATTTTGGTATGGAAGAACGTAAGAAGAACGAGTTGGGATTTGTGCTTCAACAGCAACTTCTTTAACAACTTCTACAGTGTTTGTAACAACTACTGGTGTTGCAGGTTGACCAAACTTGTATGTCATACCCCAGTACGCTTGAGTTAGATCAGCGTGACCGTGTGAAGTACGTAAGTTTTGGTAGTAATCAGCACCGATTTGAGTAGATAGTGCGTTAGTGATCTGGTAAGACAGACCTAAACCAGCTGTTGCAGAGAAGCTATCAGAATGCATGTGGAATAGATTTGTATTTACGTCTTTATCATTTGCATAGATGTAAGTACCACCTACTTTAGCAAATGCAGATAATTTTTGTGTAAGAGGTAGATTACCTTTAATACCAACAGTCGCAAGGTTTAGGTCAGAGTTACCTAGGTCATGCATGAAGTCGTAGCTAGCGTATACGCCAACATATTGGTTGAAGTCGTAACCAGCATCTAGTTTAGCACTTGGAGCGCTAGTTTGGCCGTTGAATGCTGCAGAGTCTGCGCTACCAACATAACCCATACCTAGTGCACCACCAACCCAGAAGCCGTGGCCTTGACCAGCGTACCAGTGACCAGTTGCTGCAGATTGAGTTAGTGCAGTGTTATTTGTAGCCGTTGCAGGTGCATCAGCAGCCATTGCAGATGTAGCAACGCCTAGAGATAAAGCTGCTACTACAGCTAGAGATAGAGATTTCAATTTCATGTTTAACTCCAATGGTTAAATGCTTTAAAAACTTTCTAATTGTCTGCCCATATAAGTGCGTACTATCTATTTTTTTAAGCGTGTATCGCAGGGCAGTCTTTTGTCTTAACCTCACCATTCTGTGACTGAGTTCGCATTAAGGCAAATAATAAAAAATGATGTTCACAATTAATTGTTGTTTTTTCACACATGCCAAAAAAATGACTTCTAAAAAATAAATCTTTCAGAAATAATTTAGATAAATGAAAAAAAACAGTTTTTTCAACGGAATTAATTCATATAAAAAAAGATAAAAAATCAATAAAAAACAAAATATCCCAAATAAAACAATAAGTTATTTAAAAACAAACTCACCCCTTAACTATCAAAAAAAATATGAAAAATATATCTTTTCATACTGCAGATAATGTAATAAATAATCATATAGCACTATTTAATGCTTAAATTATCCTTTATCATTACTTCCATAAATATTTTTTTTTGTTAGCATTTACTTTGAAAATAAAGATCAAAGATGTGTAATGAACTTTTTCATGATCGAAATAGAAGAAGTAACGCCCTTGTTAGACTTTTATTTACTATCAAAAATGATGATTTTATAGCGCAATAAAAAATCAAACGCTTCGATACTGAAAGCAATAATAAGAATAAAAGCAGTCGTCTTTAAGATGTGTACTGCACCAAACAGATACTTAGATAGGTAGTTAGAAAGCCATGATCATATATAAATACGGCAAGGATGTTTTTGAACCGCAGAAAAGCGCTTATACCAACCAAGAAACAACCACTAAACTCAGTGCTAGCGAAACAAAAATCCTCCAGTTTTTAATTGATAACAGTGGCGAAATTATCAGTAGAGAAAAACTACTAGAAATTGGTTGGCCTGATAAAGTTGTTGTACCAAACTCATTAAACGTCGCCATCGCTAATTTACGTAAAGCATTTAAAAGTAAAAATGAAATTATTATTACGATTAAAGGTGCAGGTTTTACCATTGCAAATAACACCTTTATTCAACAACAATTTCAACCTGAAGCAATAATAGATACCAAACAACATCATGCTGAACAACAACAGTCTATCGACAATAATACTGATACAGATAACAATACGATCAGTAGTGAAGTTAATCACATTACAGCGACGCAAAAAAACAAATCATTACCGACAATGACGAAAATTGGTTATGCCGTTTGTTTAACCGTGATGTTTGCTTGGATTATGCTATGGGCGAGCAGTTGGCAATCACCACCTTGCGTTACCGTTAATAATCAAAAGATTTGTGGTAATATTGGATTGCTCAATTTACAAAAACTGCCACAAAACTTGAGTGGTAAAAATACAATTTATATTGATACCACTGGAAAAACGTATGAAAAAATTTAAATATCTCGTTATAGCATTATTACTTTTAATACTATATCCCGTGATTAACGGTATGGGGTGTGACTTTAACTATAAATACGTAAATTCCAACCACGAACAATTTGGCAGTTGTAAATTTGGGCAATACACATTCATTGACTATCCAAACCCTAAGCAAGATAACGGTTATACTGTATTAAAAGGGCTTTATTTCTATGCTTTTGGCAATGCCGCAATATTAGTTATCGATACAGAAGATCATACTAAAAAAATCACCGAAGCTGCGATAGAAAGTCTCAATTGGACTCAAGAACGGTTTTGGCGTCAATTTAGTCTTCAACGATTAGATAATAAGACAATGGTCAGTTATAGCTCATCACCTAAGAAAGCATTACATATCATTCCCTATGATGGCACCTTATCCATGAGTGATAGTGGTCACTAACAAACTTACGGCTAAATAACTTTTTAAAAACCTTATTTAGCCGTTCTTAATTAAACTTTCTAAAATCGGGCAATGAGCGCTTTTATCTCCAGGACACTGATCTGTTAACGCAGATAATGTAAGCTTAATTTGTTTCAACTCTTCAATTTTATGATCTATCTCTATCAACTTTTGCTGAGCTTTTTGTTTAACATCTCGGCTATGGCGATCAGGGTTAGTCGATAATGCCAGTAGTTGTTGGCACTCATCTAAAGAAAAACCAATCATTCGAGAACGTTTAATCAATAATAATTCTGCAATATGACTGGCATTATAATAACGATAACCATTAGTACCCCGTGGTGCAGCACTGATCACGCCTTTAGTTTCATAAAAACGAATGGTTTTAGCCGTTAACCCCGTCTGTTTTGCAACATCACTAATACTCATCATAATTATTCTCTCTCTTTAATTAAAAACAATCCTTGACATTATAGTTACTGGAAGGATTATGCTAAATCTATTAATTCATCTAAACATAAAAAGGCGAGCACATGAATACCATTACTCTCCCTCTTGCCAATGTAAGCTGCATGCATTGCGTTAATAAAATTCGTGATGCCATCAGCCTACTACCTAATATCCAACTTATTGATATTGATACTGAACAACTAACAGTTTCTACCGACAGTTCTTTACCTGATTTGTTTGACGCAATTACAGCATTAGGCTACCAAGTTGGCTTCCATTATCAATTACCCCTTGCAGGATTATCTTGCGGCCGTTGTGTAGCTAAAATAGAACAAGCCTTAAATGAACGGCATGACATTGCACACTTTGATATTAATAAACAATTGGCCGATGTTTATGGCTCAATCAGTGAGCAAGCACTAACAAACATCATTGTTGAACTAGGCTATCAAGTTGTAACTACGTCAGTAACACAACATTATGATTTTACATTAAATGGCCTCTCCTGTGGTAAATGTGTGGCTAAATTGACCACTGCATTAACTCAAGACAATATCGAAATTATTACACTAGATAAAAATGCACTCAGTGTAATAACATCATTAACTGCTGCCGATATTATCGCCATAGTGACAACAACCGGCTATCAAGCAGCATTAAGCACTGATATTCAAACAACAACTGAAGTCGATACACTTGTCGCGCCTGAGCCTGAGCCTGAGCCTGAGCCTGAGCCTGAGCCTGAGCCTGAGCCTATTATCGCTCCTCAAGACAATGTAACCCAATTACTTTTATCAGGATTAACCTGTGCCAGTTGTGTTGCATCAGTAGAAAAAGCCATTAAAGCGGTTGATGGTGTGAGCAATGTAAACGTTAACCTTGCTGAGCGTACGGCTTTAATTTACGGTCAAGCACAGTCACAAGCGATCATTCAGGCCATTGAAAATGCAGGTTATGGCGCAGAAGAAAGTGAAGATGACCAAACCCGCCGTATTCGTCAACAACAACAAAACCAACAGACATTTAAAACCCATATCCGTAATGCTACCGCCTCACTAGCATTAGGTGTTCCATTGATGGCATGGGGTATCTTTGGCGGAAGTATGGTCATTGATTCAACAACCAGCCAAATCAGTTGGGGCATTATCGGTCTGATTACTTTGGCGTTGTTAGTCACAGCAGGTAAAGACTTCTATATCAATAGTTGGAAAGCTTTCCTACACCACCGTGCCACTATGGATACCCTAGTTTCATTAGGTACAGGGGCGGCATGGTTATTTTCAATGGCCGTTGTTATTGCACCTAACTTATTCCCATTAACTGCACGTCATGTGTATTTTGAAGCATCAGCAATGATCATCGGTCTAATTACCATTGGTCATGCATTAGAAGCCCGTGCTCGTAGCCGTACATCAAAAGCATTAGAACGCTTAATTGATCTTCAACCTCAAACTGCGATTGTGGTTGAAGATGGCCAAGAAACAGAACGTCCACTAAGTGCTGTTATAAGTGGCATGGTTTTACGCTTGAAACCAGGCGCTAAAGTTGCAGTTGATGGCCTTGTCATTGAAGGGACAAGTTACCTTGACGAATCAATGTTGACTGGCGAACCGCTTGCTGTACATAAAAAAATGGGTGATCACGTCCGTGCAGGTACCATTAATCAGCAAGGCAGTTTACTGTTTAAAGCGGAACATATTGGCAGTGACACCATGCTGGCACGTATCATTCAATTAGTCCGTCAAGCACAAAGCAGTAAACCTGCACTAGCACGATTAGCAGATACTATCTCAAGTGTCTTTGTGCCAAGCGTTATGATCATTGCCATAATAACAGCCATGGCTTGGTATTACTTTGGTCCGCAACCTGCTTCTGTTTATATGCTTGTTGCCGCAACAACGGTACTTATTATTGCCTGTCCATGTGCATTAGGCTTAGCAACACCGATGTCAGTAACCGTTGGTGTTGGACGGGCCGCAGAGCTAGGCATTCTCATTAAAGATGCCGAAGCGATGCAACAAGCCGCCAGTATTGATACCGTTGTATTAGATAAAACAGGTACTTTAACTGAAGGTAAACCACAAGTTGTTGATTATAAAATTTATAATGCATTAACTCGTGAGCAACTGGTTCAATTAGCAGCAAGCTTAGAGCAAGGATCTGAGCATCCACTTGCCAATGCGATTGTTAAATCAGCCCAACAACAGCAATTACAACTGTCTCCACATCATGACTTCATGACGTATTCAGGACTCGGTGTATCTGGCACAGTAGATCAACACCAACTACTGTTAGGTAACGCTAAATTCATGGTTAAGAATAATATTACTATTAACCATGCTGAAACAGATTTTGATTTTATTGCCAATCAAGGTGCAACACCTGTTTACCTTGCACAGAATGGCGTTTTAGCTGGCATTATTGGCATCAGTGATCCATTACGCAAAGATTCATTATCTGCCGTTAAACGGATGCAAAAAATGGGACTTAAAGTTGTAATGCTAACAGGAGATAGTGTTAAAACGGCACAAGTTATTGCAAATAAACTAGGGATAACTGATGTCGTTGCTGACGTATTACCTGATGGTAAAGCAGCACAAATCACCTTATTACAACAGCAAGGCCGACGCGTAGTCATGGTTGGTGATGGTATTAATGACGCACCCGCGCTTGCACTGGCTGAAGTTGGTATAGCAATGGGAAGTGGTACTGATGTTGCAATTGAAAGTGCTCAATTTACCTTAATGCGTCATTCATTACACGGTGTTGCTGATGCATTAGAACTATCAAAAGCCACATTACGAAATATAAAAGAGAACTTATTTGGTGCCTTTGTTTACAATACATTAGGCATTCCAATTGCTGCTGGCGTGTTATTCCCTCTTACAGGAACACTGCTTAGCCCCGTTATTGCAGGCGCAGCAATGGCGTTATCATCCATTACCGTAGTAAGTAATGCTAACCGGTTACGTTTATTTAAGCCAAGCCGACAAGATCAGGAGAAATAACATGTGTTTATTATTAGGCGTTGCTGCCATTGGGTTTATTGTCTGGTGGTTCTGGCTTAATCCACGTTCTCGTAATTCAAAATAATACGAGTCCAGTAACTGGATAATCATATTAAGGCTACTTCGGTAGCCTTTTTTGATCTCGTTTTCTATCAATCTTTGATATAAATTAATCAATATTATTTAATTTATGGTGACGCATGTTCAAATCTCTCTTATCCAAAGCATTATTGGTGCTGCCTTTTATTGCCCAACCGATACTTGCCGATCCTATTGTTTGGAAAATTTATGATCAACAGCGTGAATTTTATGTTTTAGGTTCTATTCATGCGGGTAAAGAAGCAATGTTCCCCCTACCCAATATATTTCTCGAACAGTGGCAACAAGCTGATGCCTTAATTGTAGAAGCTAATATACTGCAACAATCAACAGCTGTGCCCACACTATCCCCACCCTTTACGCACCAAGCATTACATGAACCTGCACTTAAAAAATTAAAAAAAATCACTACCGCATTGAACATTCCATTTGAAGCATTATTACAACAACCACCGTGGTTAACGGCCGTAACGCTACAGCTGGCGCTAGCTGATAAGCTCGACCTTAAAGCAGATTATGGTATCGACTATGTATTATTACAGCGCGCACAACAGCAGCATCTTCCTATCCTTGAATTAGAAAGTGTTAGCCAACAATTTAAGATGTTAGAAAACCTGCCAGAAAATGGCGCACCAATGCTAATTGACACTATTAATGAATGGGACCAAACCCAGTCATCATTACGTTGCTTAGTGAAAGTGTGGCAACACGGAGACAGTGAAAAACTTGAACAACTTTTTCAAGAAAGCCAATTTGATCCAACCACTGATGATGCTTTAATTTTTGATCGTAATAAGCATTGGGCTGAAACACTTGCACACACCGCCCCCTACCAATCAGGAAAGTTTATGTTAGTTGTTGGTGCCTTTCATTTAATTGGAGAGCAAGGACTGCCTAATTTGATGAAACAACAAGGATTTAAGGTTGAGAAAATCACCTCTAGTACAAAAGCCAATTGCAACTAAAGTGGGATTTCTTAATAGTGATCGGTAATGAACAGTATTTTAATAGAATTAATTAACTGACCGTATTTGAAAGCCTTCGATTCCTTATCGTCCTCGTGGATATTCAACTATAGCAAGGTGAGTAATTAACATAACGAGATGAAGGGGTTATCATCCGTCATCTCGGAAGGGAGGCACGAGCTATCCGTGATCTACTCATCACGCACTTGAGCATTAAAGACGCCCTATCGCTGCGCTCCGTAATCTTACTGCCAGTAATGGCGAAAGAGGACTTAAAATTAGCTCATAAACTTATTATAATTAGTATTAATAGTGATCAGTGAACCCCCGACCCTCTGGTTATCCAAGCTACTATCCATTTTCTACAGACGAAAAAAAACCTGAATCTTTCGACTCGGGTTTCTTAATGATGGTCGGTAAAGAGCCAAGGTTCTAATATCCGTGAACCCCCGACCCTCGGGTCCGCCACTCCTAACATCAGAGATGCGCTACCAAACTGCACTATTCATCACTTTCTACAGGCGAAAAAAAACCGCATCTTTCGATTCGGGTTTCTTAATGATGGTAGGTGAAGAGCCAAGGTTCTAATATCCGTGAACCCCCGACCCTCTGGGCCGCCACTCCTAACATCAGAGATGCGCTACCAAATTGCACTATTCATCACTTTCTACAGACGAAAAGAAACCTGAATCTTTCGATTCAGGTTTCTTAATAGTGGTCGGTGAAGAGCCAAGGTTCTAATTTCGGTGAACCCCCGACCCTCTGGTCCGCCACACCTAACATCAGAGATGCCCGACTAAACTGTACTATTCACCACTTTCTACAGGCGAAAAAAAACCGCATCTTTCGATACAGTTTTCTTAATAGTGGTCGGTGAAGAGCCAAGGTTCTAATTTCGGTGACCCCCCCGACCCTCTGGTCCGCCACACCTAACATCAGAGATGCCCGACTAAACTGCACTATTCACCACTTTCTACAGACGAAAAAAAACCGAATCTTTCGATGCGGTTTTCTTAATAGTGGTCGGTGAAGAGCCAAGGTTCTAATATCCGTGAACCCCCGCCCCTCGGGTCCGCCACTCCTAACATCAGAGATGCGCTACCAAACTGCACTATTCACCACTTTCTACAGACGAAAAAAAACCTGAATCTTTCGATTCAGGTTTCTTAATGATGGTCGGTGAAGAGGGATTCGAACCCCCGACCCTCTGGTCCCAAACCAGATGCGCTACCAAACTGCGCTATTCACCGACAATGTTTAGGCTTACAAGGCCAAGGTCTCTAAT
>NZ_WMDN01000029.1:0-42928 GCF_021236965.1 Photobacterium carnosum
CTTCAAGAAAGCCTCGATAGTAATATCGGGGCTTTTTTACGTCTGTATTATTATGATCGAGCGGTGTAGCGTTAATTGGCAGAGCAGCGGATTCTCCATACCGAAAATTAGCGCGTGTTGGGCGTTCGAGTATCGTAACTCCTGCCATCTTAAAGACGGTTCATATCGAAAGATATGAGCCTTTTTGTTATCTGTAATTTATGCTTGTAGCGTTAATTGGCAGAGCAGCGGATTCGCCATTCCGAAAATAATCGCGTGTTGGGAGTTCGAGTATCGTAACTCTTGCCATCTTAAAGAAGGCTCATATATAATTTATGAATATAGTTCTTACTGGCAGAGCAGCGGATTCCGCTATACCGAAAATCAGCGGGTGTTGGGGGTTCGAACTTCGTAACTCCTGCCATCTTCAAGATGGCCTCGATAGCAATGTCGGGGCTTTTTACGTCTGTATAATTTAAGTATTGCTTAAGCTGACAGAATGGTAGGTATTAATATAAAGAGATTAAAATAATTGCAGTAACGCCTTTAATACACTTTCTTGATGGCGTGATTGTTTACAACATAGTCCTAAGCTTAATGGCGCAATAAACTCAGCGGGGAAGCGCTGCACTTTATTACTCATTGGGCTGTTATTAATCACAATATCTGGTGCAATTCCAATACCACAGCCTAATGCTACCAGGCTCACAATGGCTTCATGGCCAGAAATCTGCGCGTAAATTGGTGGCGTGATCTTTTTGTCTTTGAACCAAGTATTCGCTCGTGATCTTGCAGGACCCGATTCTGCAACAATAAAAGGTAATGCTTGCCAGTTAGGACCATCATTTAATAATTGTTGAATCGCTGGAGGAGAAATAGCCGGCGAGATCACTGACATTGGGATATGGTCTAATTCAATATAAGTCAGCTTATTTGAGAGATGTTCGGGCTTTGCTGTAATGGCAACATCAACTTCGCCATTAAGTACTTTATCAATAGCTAATGCGGAGTCCCCCGTTAATAATTGAATTTCTATTTGCGGATAGCGATGTCGAAAAGCCGTTAGTATTGAGGGTAAATGACTATAACTAGCCGTTACAGAACAAAATATTTTCAGCTTTCCCTGTAATAATGAGCTATCACTGTTTAATCCTATTTTTAGTGAAAGCCAATTAGAAATGATAGTTGTGGCGACTGGGATCAGTTTTTTTCCAGCTATCGTAAGTTCAACACTGCGATTATCTCGACGAAATAAGCTTTGCCCTAACTCTTGCTCTAGCCGTTGAATAACACGACTCAGCGCTGATGGACTAATATGCATTGCCTGTGCTGTTTGATGAAAACTCAGCGAATCACTTAAGTGAATAAAAAGTTGTAGGTTTTTAATGTTCATAGGCTTATGTTGCATAATTTGCAATTAATTGTTGTGAATATATCACTTTGAGCAACAACTTTCCTGTTCTACTATCAATCTATTCGATAAATAAATATCGAACCAAGGATAAATATATTTCACGGAGTTTGTTGTTATGGCTAATTATTTCAATACCTTAAATTTGCGCCAGCAGTTGGATCAACTGGGTCGTTGTCGTTTTATGGATCGTGCAGAGTTTGCAACTGAAGCTGATTACCTCAAAGGTAAAAAGGTGGTTATTGTCGGATGTGGTGCGCAAGGCTTAAACCAAGGTCTTAACATGCGTGACTCTGGATTGGATGTGTCTTATGCCCTACGCCAAGCTGCGATTGATGAGCAACGTCCATCCTTTAAAAATGCACGTGATAATGGTTTTGACGTTGGTAGTTATGAACAACTGATTCCACATGCAGATTTAGTGGTAAACCTTACGCCGGATAAGCAACATACCAATGTGGTTGCAACGGTGATGCCACTGATGAAGCAAGGTGCTGCATTAGGTTATTCTCACGGTTTTAATATTGTTGAAGAAGGGATGCAAATCCGTAAAGACTTAACGGTGGTAATGGTAGCGCCTAAGTGTCCGGGTACGGAAGTGCGTGAAGAATATAAACGCGGTTTTGGTGTGCCAACCTTGATTGCTGTTCATCCTGAAAATGATCCTCAAGCTGATGGTCTTGAAATTGCTAAAGCATGGGCTGCGGCAACGGGAGGGCATCGCGCGGGTGTGCTTGAGTCATCGTTTGTGGCTGAAGTGAAGTCGGATTTGATGGGAGAGCAAACTATTCTTTGTGGCATGCTTCAAGCGGGTTCTATTGTTTGTTATGAGAAAATGCTGGCTGATGGTATTGCGCCGGAATATGCAGGTAAATTACTGCAATTTGGTTGGGAGACGATCACTGAAGCACTGAAGTTTGGTGGTGTGACACATATGATGGATCGCCTTTCAAATCCAGCCAAAGTCCAAGCATTTGATTTATCTGAGCAACTAAAAGCGTTGATGCGTCCGTTATATAACAAACATATGGATGATATTATTTCAGGTCATTTCTCAAGTACCATGATGACTGACTGGGCTAACGATGATGCTGAATTATTAGGTTGGCGTGGTGAAACGGCTGAAACACAATTTGAAAACTATCCTGCATCAGATCTTCAAATTTCAGAGCAAGAATACTTTGATAACGGTATTTTGATGGTCGCGATGGTACGTGCAGGGGTTGAGCTAGCCTTTGAGGCGATGACGGCGTCAGGTATTATTGATGAGTCAGCTTATTATGAGTCATTGCATGAGTTACCGCTGATTGCTAATACGGTCGCGCGTAAACGTTTGTACGAGATGAATGTGGTTATCTCTGATACTGCTGAGTACGGTAACTATTTATTTGCTAATGTGGCAACACCGTTATTGCGTGATCATTTTATGGCTACGGTCACTACGGATGTGATTGGTAAAGGTTTGGCGACAACAACTAACTTTGTTGATAATCAAAAGTTGATTGAAGTAAATGAAGCATTACGTAATCACCCAGTTGAAGTGATTGGTAAGCAACTACGTGGTTATATGAAAGACATGAAGCATATTGCTGTTGGTGGTTAATATTTAGTTTCAACTATAATTAAAAATAAAGCCCAGTTTGATGAGAACTGGGCTTTTTAATGGGTGTTGTTATCATTGATTAAGCGTTGGTGCTGTTGTCTTCAGCATTTAATTTAGCTTCAAATGCTGCCATTTTTTGCTCAAGCTCGGTCAATTTTTGACGAGTGCGCAATAGCACTTGCGTTTGGACGTCAAACTCTTCACGAGTGACAATATCAAGCTTACCTAATTGTGATTGGATCACCTGACGTACTTTTTGTTCAACATCATTACCTAGATCTTTAACTGGTTTAGGCATTGCGTCTTGAATTTGTTTAGCTATTTGCTCAAGTTTTTTTGAATCGAACATGATCCGTTTACTCCGTTGCGAAAATCGTTATTAACTATTGTAATTGTCGGTGAGATAAAAAGAAAAGGGCGCTGATGACTCAGCGCCCTTTTTTGTTTTGATAAATTAGAAGTGGTTATCTAAACCATCGTCATCTTCAACAAATACAGGTAGTGGTTTATGTTCACTTGCCAAGAACGTATAAATAACGGGTAATACGAACAAGGTAAATAGTGTACCGATAGATAAACCAGCAACGATAACAATACCAATACTGAAACGTGATGCTGCGCCTGCACCTGATGCGTACAACAGTGGTACTAGACCTGCAATCATTGCACATGTTGTCATTAGGATTGGGCGAAGACGGATCTTCGCGGCTTCCATCACAGCATCCATACGGTTTTTGCCGTGGTAGAGCTGTTCTTCTTTGGCAACTTCACAAATCAATATACCGTGTTTGGTTATCAAGCCTATGAGGGTTATCAAACCTATCTGCGAGTAGATGTTCAGTGTTGTTGCACCCCACGCGAGGGCAATCAGTGCACCACAGATAGCGAGTGGTACTGAAACAAGGATAACGAGTGGATCACGTAATGATTCAAATTGAATCGCAAGCACTAAGAAAATAATTGCTAGTGCTAGACCAAATGTAGCGTATAGCGCATTACCTTCAGTCACATACTGACGGCTTTCACCTAAGTAGTCATGACCGTAACCTTTCGGTAATACTTTAGCTGATTCAGTATTTAACCAATTTACAGCTTCACCAATTGAGGTGCCTGGGGCTAATACTGCACCGATGGTTGCCGCATTTTGTTGGTTAAAGCTTGGTAAGGTTGGTGGCGCTGGGGTTACTCTGATCGTTACTAGACTACCTAGTGGAATCAAATCTCCGCTCTTTGTTTTGACATAATAATTGTTTAAATCTTGAGGATTAAAACGATCTTTACGCTCAACTTGTGGAATCACTTTGTAAGAACGACCCAAAATATCAACGCGGTTAATATCGCCACCGGCTAACATTGTACTTAGAGTATTACCAATAGCTTGCATGGTGACACCATAAGCACCGGCTTTATCTTTATCGATATCAATGTTCATGGTCGCAGAATCATACTTCAAGTCTAAATCTGAGTAGACGAACATTGGGTTATCTTTCACTTTAGTCAACATTTCAGCAGCCACTTGGAAGAGGCTCTTAAAGTTGTTAGGTGTAGTGATAACAAACTGCACTGGCAAACCAGAACCAGCACCTGGAAGGCTTGGCATTTGGAAGGCAGTAACCGCCATTTGTGGAATATTTTTGATTTTTTCAGTTACGTCATTCGCGACTTCAGTTTGGCTTTGATCGCGTTGGCTCCATGGTTTTAATGTAGCTAGACCAAATGCTTGGTTAGCCGATGGAATACCTGAGAAGATCTGTGCATATTCAACATTTTTTTCTGAGGTTAATACTTTATTAACTTGATCCATGGTGTCTTGAATGAAATCAAGGTTGGCGTTTGCAGGCGCTGTACCCATAAATACCACCACACCATTATCTTCAGCAGGTGCTAATTCACTTGGAATAAATTTGAATAATAACGGCAAGCTTGCACAAGCACAGAGAGCAAACACGATAACAACTAAACGCATGTGCATGATGCCATTAAGCATTTTTTCATAACGTAACGTTAGTCGGTCAAGAAAACCGTGTACTATTAGTTCAAATTTATTCGGCTTTTCATTTTCTTTCAGGAAAGTTGCACACATTACCGGTGATAATGTTAAGGCAATAATTCCTGAAATAAATACCGCACCTGCAAGGGTTAGCGCAAATTCTTTAAATAATGAACCTGTTAAACCACCCATTAATGCAATTGGCGCGTATACCGCACCTAAAGCAATAGTCATTGAAATCACGGGAATAGCGATTTCACGAGTACCAAGAATGGCAGCTCTAAATGGCGTTTGTCCGAGCTTGATGTGCCGTTCAACGTTTTCTAATACTACAATCGCATCATCAACTACCAAGCCGATTGCAAGCACTAAAGCCAGCAATGTCATTAGGTTCCATGAGAAACCGAATAACTGCATTACTAATGCCACACCAACCAATGATAGTGGAATGGTAATAATTGGAATGATAACTGAGCGTAGTGAACCGATAAATAGTGCAATAACCACTAATACGATCAATGCAGCTTCTAGAATGGTTTTAATAACTTCATGAATAGAGTCATTAATCGCAATCGTTGAGTCATACATGATTGTCATTTTGATGGTGCTTGGCATGTTACGTTCAATGGTTGGTAATAATTCACGAACGTCTTTAGCAATGTTGATTGGGTTGGCACTTGGTGCCGCTTCAATCGCACCGACGACGGCTTCTTGACCATTTGCCGTTGCACGGTAGCTATCACTGCTACGTGATAATGTTACTTTAGCAATATCACCTAAACGGATCACTTGACCGTTATTACTTGATACAACTAGTTTCTCTAGTGATGCTGGGCTATTTGATTGTGTGTTGGCACTACCGTTGTACAACACGAAATCATTATTAGCTTGACCAACAGCAGATTGGTAGTTGTTTGCTTGTAGTACTTGAGTCACGTCACTAGCAGATAAGTTAAATGCTGCCATTTTTTGTGGATCAAGCCAAACACGTAATGCAAACGGTACACCACCGTACATATCTACTTTTGCCACACCACCAACCGTAAATAATTGCGGTTTTACTACACGTTCGATGTAGTCAGTAATTTGACTTGAGCTTAATGTTTTACTGGTGAAACCAAGGTAGAGCACACCAGTACCACCACCAGTAGAAAGTGAAATGGTTGGATCTTGAGTCTCTTTGGGTAACTGAGCCCGCACCGAGTTAACTTTGGCAAGAATATCCGCCAAGGCTGCATTCGGGTTGGTGTTTAATTTCATTTGTACGGTAATGCTCGACATTCCCATTATGCTTTTGGCAGTGATGTAGTCGATATTATCGGCTTGAGCAATTGCTTGTTCTAGTGGTTGAGTGATAAATCCTTGAATAAGATCAGCACTGGCGCCGTAGTAAGCCGTACTTATGGTTACTACGGTATTAGTCATGTCCGGATATTGACGAACCTGCATTTTAAAAATCGCCTGAAGGCCAAGCAATGCGATCATTAAACTGATCGAAATTGCTAATACCGGGCGTCTGATGAATATATCAGTAAAGCGCATCCTGAGCGTTCTCCAGTTACAGCAATGGGATTTCAGCAGGAGCCTTCAGTGCGTCATTTTTAACGACATGCACTAATGACTTGTTGCTAAGACGAATTTGACCGCTAGTTACGATCTGCTCTCCAGCTTTTAAACCTGAAAGAACTCGCACTTTATTACCTTTATTTAAACCTGTTGTTACCACTGTTTGTATTGCACGTAATTTGCCATCAATAGTACGTAATACATACACTGTGTCGCCGTAAAGAGTGTAAGTAATCGCTGTTTGAGGCACTACGATTTGATCGGTAATGGTTGGTTGAACCACACGCGCACGGGCAAACATACCACTACGTAACATGCCACCGCTGTTAGGAATGTCAGCTTGTACTTGAATCAAACCTGTTTGGGCGTTAACCGCGGGTTCAATCGCTGTAATTTGGCCTTTAAAATCAGTGTTTTTGTAAGCATCGATATTGATATCAACAGCTTGGCCTATTTTGATTTTAGATATATCTGTTTGTGGTACGGTAAAACGGAAACGCATCGTTGTCGTGTCTTCTAAACGAATAATTTTGGTACCAGGTTGAATATATTGACCTAAATAAACATTACGTAGACCAATTTCACCCGCAAAAGGTGCGCTTATATTACGACGTTGAATAGATTCTTTTAATGATTTGATTTGAGCAACTAGTGCTAGGTAGTTTGCTTTTGCTTCATCAAGACTAGATTTTGATACTGAGCCTTTACGATAAAGATCTTTATAACGTTGGTAAGATGCTTGTACTGATGGCAGTTTTGCTTCGGTACTTTGTAAGCTAGATTGCTCAACATTGGAATTAATAGAAACCAGAAGCTGGCCAGTTTTTACCTTTTGACCTGATTCGAAATTAATATCACTGATCACGCCTGCCGCTTCTGATGTTAAGGTAACACCTTGCATTGGCTCAATGAAACCAATCGCTTGCAGTGCTGGGTACCAGTTTTCTGCTTTAGTCGTGGTTGCGGTTACCGGATAATTAGCTTCCGGCATATTTGCCATATATTCGGCTATTTTATGTTCTTTAAAAAGATTGAAACCAATTACGCTTCCAAATAGCAGAAGAGCAAGAAGTAACATCACGATCCATTTTTTCATTGTAAGGTACGCTCCGAAATTACAATATTAATGTTGAATAATGGCATCCCAAGAAGCATTGATAGCTGCATCAAGCTCGCTATCAGTGATCTCTAATCTACCATTGATTTTTCGACGAGCTAAATAGCAACTCGTTTCTAAGCTCAGTGTACTTAAAATCTCATTATTAAGCGGTTTAAATAAATGACAGGCTTTACCTTCGTCAAACATTTGATTGACGCAGCTAAAGAGTTGTTTATTTAATGCTTTCTTTTCAAAAGAATTGTTGCGAGGCAAGTGTTGAAATTGTCCTTGATTAATTAATGGAGCCTCACCATTAATAGACATATGCCATAGGTTTAGCCACATAATACGGTAGCGCTGTTTTATCGACATGCTATCGTTAATATTATGACTAATTTTTTTCGCGATATAACCTAAAATATGTTCATGGAGTTGATACAGTAAATCATCTTTATCGTTGAAATAGCGATAAATTGTGCCTGTTGCAACTTGAGCTTCTTTGGCGACCATTTGCATGGATAATCCATGAAAGCCATAGGTGGCTAATAGTTTTTCGGTTGCAGTTAATATTCGCTCTTTTTTATCAGTCATGGCTGTTTATATTTAATAGGAGTGGTATGAATGAATGTTCATTCAGCGCTATTGTAGGATTTGATTATTGATTCGCAAGCCTTATTTACGTATTTATATCATTAATTATAATGACTAGGTGTTTGCGGTTATGCTTATTGAGTGGGATGTGGAGAGACGTAGTGATAAAAAACAAAAAAAGCCCATATCAGTCTTGATATGGGCTTTTATATTAATGACGGTTTAAGCCGTTATTATTGCTGTGTTGGTGGTGTGTTCTTGGTTGCCGATTTTTCTTTACCGCGACTAAAGATACGCTCTACTACCACAAAGAAAATTGGAATAAAGAAAATACCTAAGAATGTCGAACTTAACATACCGCCAAGTACTGCGGTACCAATGGCATTTTTACCACCAGAACCAACACCCGTACTGATTGCTAATGGGACAACACCAAGACCAAAGGCCAGTGATGTCATTATAATTGGACGTAGACGAACACGAACAGCGTGCAATGTTGCTTCTACTAATCCAGCCCCTTTTTCGTAGTATTCTTTGGCAAATTCCACGATCAGGATGGCATTTTTGGTGGCTAGACCTACCGTCGTTAAGAGGCCAACTTGGAAGAATACATCGTTAGGCAGACCACGAGCATTCATGGCCAGTAGAGCACCGATAATACCGAGTGGTACTACTAATACCACCGCAAAAGGTACTGACCAACTTTCATAAAGTGCGGCAAGAACTAAGAACACCACCAAGATAGATAGTGCATAAAGCATGGGGGCTTGGTTGCCTGATAGTCGTTCTTCATACGATAAACCATTCCACTCAACGCCAAAGCCTGGTGGTAATTTTTTCACCATTGCTTCAATATCGAGCATTGCCTGGCCTGTACTATAACCGGTAACAACACTGCCTTGAATATTAACGGCAGGTGTAGCGTTAAAACGTTCTAGACGCGGCGAGGCATATTGCCATTCTCCAGTAGCAAAAGCTGAGAATGGCACCATTTCACCTTGGTTATTACGAACATACCAAGTATTAAGATCCCCTGGTTTCATACGGTATTGTGCATCACCTTGAACGAAAACTTTTTTCACTCGCCCACGGTCAATGAAGTCATTGACGTATGAGCTGCCCCAAGCAGTACCTAAAACTTGGTTTACTGATTGAATATTAATTCCTAAAGCCCGAATTTTTGATTGGTCGATGTTGATTTGGTACATCGGTGCATCTTCTTGACCATTCGGGCGAACACCGACTAAGTTAGGGTTTTCAGATGCTAATTTAAGTAATTGGTTTCGAGCGGCAATCAGTTTGTCATGTCCTTGGCCACTTCGATCTTGAAGGTAGAAATCAAAACCACTTGCGGTACCCAATTCGATAACGGCTGGCGGTGCAAACGAGAATACCATCGCATTTTTAATTTTTTGGAAATAGCCCATGGATCGGTTAACGATTGAATTAACATCCATGCCAGGCAGTTGACGATCGGACCAATCTTTCAAGCCCACAAACGCCATACCCATATTTTGACCACTACCCGCAAAGCTAAAGCCAGAGACACTAAATACGCTTGCGACGCTGTCAGCTTCTTGGGTTAAATAGTAATCAGATACTTTATCCATTACTTCTTGGGTTTGTTCTTGGGTTGAGTTGACGGGCAATATTGCCTGACTGAATAAGATACCCTGATCTTCATCGGGTAAGAAAGAGGTTGGCATCCGCATGAATATCCAGCCAACAGCAACGGTTAAACCAAGAAAGATTAGCATTACACGAATTGAACGTTTGATCATTGCCGCAACGCTAGATTCATAGCGGCTCGTTAACTTATCAAAGGTGCGGTTAAACCAACCAAAGAAGCCTTTTTCATTACTGCCATGCTCAACAGGTTTAAGCATGGTGGCACATAGCGCAGGGGTGAGGATCATTGCCACCAATACGGATAATGTCATTGCGGTTACAATGGTTATCGAGAATTGACGATAAATAACACCCGTAGAACCTGACATAAATGCCATTGGTACAAATACAGCTGAAAGGGTTAATGCAATACCAACCAGAGCGCCAGTAATTTGATCCATCGATTTTCGGGTTGCTTCAACGGCACTTAAGCCTTCTTCATGCATGACTCGTTCGACGTTTTCCACCACCACTATCGCGTCATCAACCAGCAAGCCGATAGCAAGTACCATGGCGAACATAGTAAGGGTGTTAATGGAAAAACCGGCTAATGACAGCACCGCAAAGGTACCAAGTAATACTACTGGTACAGCGATGGTTGGAATTAAAGTTGCTCTAAAGTTTTGTAAGAAGAGGTACATGATGATAAACACCAATGCGACCGCTTCAAATAGAGTATGTACAACACCTTCAATCGATTTTTCAACAAACGGTGTAGTATCGTAGGGGTAAACTGCTGTTAAGCCTTCAGGGAAGAATGGCTTTAATTCTTCAATTTTAGCTTTAACCGCTTCTGCTGTTGCAAGAGCGTTTGCACCTGTTGCTAGCTTTATACCTAAACCACTGGCTTGTTTACCGTTATAAAATACTTGTACTGAGTAATCTTCAGCACCCAATTCAACCCGTGCAACATCACTTAAATGGACTTTTGCTCCAGAAGAATCCGACTTAACAATAATGTTCTTAAATTGTTCAGGGGTTTTTAAACGACTTTGGGCTGATACGGTTGCGTTAAGCTCTTGGCCTGGTAGTGATGGCGATGCACCAAGTTGACCAGCAGACACCTGCGCATTTTGTTCTTTGATTGCGGCAATGACATCAATACTTGTTAGGTTATATTTTGTTAGCTTGAGAGGATCTAGCCAAATACGCATCGCATATTGAGCACCAAAAGCTTGGATTTCACCTACACCAGCAACTCGACTCATTGGATCTGATACATTGGAACTGATGTAGTCCGAAATGTCATTTTTATCCATTGAGCCATCTTCGGAATAGAATCCGACCACCATTAAGAAGCTTGAGCTAGATTTATTAACTTTAACACCTTGTTGCTGCACTTCCATTGGTAGTAATGGCAGCGCTGATTGAAGTTTGTTCTGAACTTGTACTTGAGCAATATCAGGATCAGCCTCGGCATTAAAGGTTAGGGTAATTTGGGCATTACCAAAGCTATCACTGGTTGATGATAAGTAACGTAAATTATCGATACCCGTCATGCGTTGCTCGATAACCTGTGTAACCGTATCTTCCATTGTTTTAGCATTAGCACCTGGGTAGTTAGCGCTAATGACAACGGTTGGTGGTGCTATGCTAGGGTATTGCGAAACTGGTAGTTTTAGAATGGATAAGATACCAGCTAACATAACAATAATGGCAATCACCCAAGCAAAAATAGGGCGATCAATAAAGAAGCGAGCCATAATTTATTCCCTATTATTGCGATTGAGTGGCAGTTATTGGGGTTGGTTCAACCACAACGCCTGGACGGATTTTTTGTAAGCCATCAACAATTACTTGATCGCCGTCTTTAAGTCCGCTAGTGATTCGCCATTGATTATCAATTGTTTCTGCTGTGGTCACTGTACGTGATTCCACTTTATTTTCAGCGCCTACAACCATCGCAATGGCTTGGCCTTTACTGTTGCGAGTAATGGCTTTTTGCGGGATCATGATCGCTTTTGGATCGGTTCCCGTATTCAGTACTGCGCGAACATACATTCCAGGTAGTAAAACACCATTAGGGTTTGGGAATTCGGCACGTAAAGTAACGGACCCTGTATTTGGATCAACATTTACTTCAGCAAACTGTAGTGTTCCGTGATGAGAATAAACACTGCCATCTTCAAGAATGAGTTCAACATCAGCATTATCGCTAGCTTGAAGTTGACCTTGTTTAAGGGCTGATCTTAAACGTAGTAATTGGGTGCTTGATTGCGCGATATCAATATTAATCGGATCCAATTGCTGAATAGTGGCTAATACTAGCGGTTGACCCGCACTGACTAATGCACCTGGTGTTACGGATGATTGACCAATACGACCCGCTATTGGGGCTTTAACTTTGGTATAATTGAGATCTATCTTGGCTTTATTAACACTCGCTTTTGCAACATCAATGCCAGCAAGAGCAACTTTATATTTTGCTTTGTTATCATCATAGGTTTGTTTACTGATAGCGCCGCGATTAACCAAGGTTTGGCTACGTTTAGCAAGTGCTTTGGCAGAATCTAGGTTGGCTTGAGCTTGGGCTAAACCCGCTTTTGCACTGAGGTATGCGGCGTTATAAGTTGCTGAATCAATGCTATACAATGATTGCCCTTTGCTTACACTACTGCCTTCTTTGAAACTACGTTCAGTGATGATGCCTGATACTTGAGGACGAACCTCTGCTTCAAGGTAGGCTTTACTACGACCAGGGAGTTCTACATGGATGGCTTGTGGATGAGAACTGACGATAAGTGTGTCTACAGGTACACTTTTTGTAGCTTGCTGAGATTGGTCTTTGGATGTGTTTTGGTCACAAGCTGATATCCCTAGTGTTAAGCTGATAATAGTAGCAATAGCTGCGATTTTCCGCATGAAATCTCCTAGATTTAAGCAATATAATTACTGTTAAATATTATTTTCTTATTTAACAGCAATGTAACGTTTATTTGCTGTTTTGTAATCAACATTTAAGCTTATTTAGAATTCAGTTCGATTTGCTCTGATTAATTTTAGACCTTATTTAATATATTTAACTAAAATCTAGTGTTAAGTTGATTTAAATGATGAAATTAAAACAAAATGTTAATAAGTGATAAAGTGTCATTGCACGTTAAGTGAATAGACTTGTAATTAAAGCGCGTTAACATGCGCCCAATTTTTAATGACGTCAGGATAACTAATGAAACTGAACCCAAGGCAAACAGAAGCAGTTAAATACGTTTCTGGGCCGTGCTTAGTCTTGGCAGGAGCCGGCTCAGGTAAAACACGTGTTATAACTAATAAAATCGCTTACTTAGTTCAGAAGTGTGACTATAAAGCACGTAATATCGCTGCTTTAACTTTCACCAATAAAGCTGCGCGTGAAATGAAGGAGCGTGTTGGTCAAACATTAGGTCGTCAAGAGTCTAAAGGGTTGATGGTGTCAACTTTCCATACCTTGGGGCTTAATATTGTGCGTCGAGAATGTAAATATTTAGGCTTAAAAGCTAATTTTTCATTGTTTGACGATCAAGATCAGATGGCGCTATTGAAAGAGTTGACGGAAGAAGAACTCGATGGTGATAAGGATTTATTAAAGCAATTACAGTCAACAATTTCTAACTGGAAAAATGACATGTTGTCGCCGATTGATGCGGCAGGTCGAGCGCAAACTGAGCGTGATCAATTGTTTGCCCATTGCTATGAAATGTATCAGCGTCAAATGAAAGCTTATAACGCACTTGATTTTGATGATTTGATTTTAATGCCAGTATTGTTGCTACGTGACAATCAAGACGTACGCCAACGGTGGCGAAATCGAATTCGTTATTTGCTGGTGGATGAATATCAAGATACCAATACTAGCCAATATCTGTTTGTGAAATTGTTGGTTGGTGAACGAGCACGATTTACCGTAGTTGGCGATGATGATCAGTCTGTTTATTCATGGCGTGGTGCTCAGCCAGAAAATTTAGCCTTACTTAATAAAGATTTTCCGAATCTTAAAGTGGTTAAGCTTGAACAAAATTATCGTTCGACTAGTCGTATTTTGCGAACGGCAAATATTCTTATTGCTAACAATCCGCACTTGTTTGAAAAAGAACTTTTTTCTGCCATTCCTGACGGCGCAATGGTTAAAGTGTTAACCGCAAAAAATGAAGATCATGAAGCTGAAAAAGTGGTTGGCGAATTAATTGCGCATCGCTTTATGAATAATACTGCTTATAAAGATTATGCAATTTTATATCGAGGTAATCATCAGTCACGACTATTTGAAAAATCATTAATACAAAATCGGATCCCATATAATATTTCAGGTGGAACATCATTTTTTTCTCGGGCTGAAATTAAGGATATGATGGCTTATTTACGGCTATTGACCAACCCTGATGACGATAATGCTTTTTTACGTATAGTGAATACACCCCGACGTGAGATTGGTCCAGTTACCCTCGAAAAGTTGGGAACATATGCCAATATGCGAGGAAAGAGCTTGTTTGCTGCCAGTTTTGAAATGGGGCTTGAGCACCATCTTTCAGGGCGAGGCTTAGAATCATTGCAGCGATTTACTCACTGGATCAATCAGCTAACTGATAACGCTGAACGTGGTGATACGGTTGCGGCAGTGCGCCAATTAGTGCGTGATATTCATTATGACGATTGGCTTTACGAAACGTCTGCCAGTCCTAAGGCTGCTGAAATGAGAATGAAAAACGTCTCAGATCTATACAGTTGGATCACCGCTGATTTAGAAGGTGATAACTACGATAATGAAGTTAAAACGCTGAAAGAAGTAGTCCAACGATTAACCCTACG
Source organism: Photobacterium carnosum (assembly GCF_021236965.1). Classification (NCBI taxonomy): domain Bacteria; kingdom Pseudomonadati; phylum Pseudomonadota; class Gammaproteobacteria; order Vibrionales; family Vibrionaceae; genus Photobacterium; species Photobacterium carnosum. The sequence goes on from NZ_WMDN01000029.1 coordinate 14,693, forward strand.
CGACATCATGGAGCGCGGGGAAGATGATAGTGATGCTGATCAAGTGCAGTTAATGACTTTACACGCATCTAAAGGATTGGAATTTCCTTATGTGTTCTTGGTTGGGGCTGAAGAGGGTATCTTGCCACATCAAACTAGTATTGATGAAGATAATGTCGATGAAGAACGCCGTCTTGCTTATGTGGGGATCACCCGCGCGCAACGAGAGCTGACGTTCACGTTATGTAAAGAGCGTCGCCAATATGGTGAGTTGCTCAAACCAGAGCCTAGTCGTTTCTTGTATGAATTACCGCAAGATGATCTCGACTGGGAAAGTGAACGTAAGCCTGTGACGGCAGAAGAGCGAATGCATAAGGGGCAAGCCCATATTGCTAATATTCGTAATTTGTTTAAAAAATAACGGCTAGCGAAAGATCTATCATAAGTAAGGGGGAGAGATCCCCCTTACTGATACTAAATACAGTCAATAAATTAAATGTAACGAGTAAAAATTATTTTAGTTTGGTTTAATCATGTAATTAATGGTGGCCACAATTTCATCATCACTGCAGTCCATACAAGTTCCTTTTGCGGGCATAGCATTAAAACCTTCAATGGCGTGTTTAGCTAGAACTGCATCACCTTGGCTCATACGAGTGGCCCAATCATCTGCGTCACCTTTTTTTGGTGCTCCCATCAAGCCATTGTTATGACAAGAAGCACAATATTGGTCATAAATGACTTGGCCTGTTCGCGAAGACGTTACTACAGCAGCGATTGGCGGTGTCGTCCCTTCAATATGTATATTTCCTATGGGTTTTATTCGATCATTGATCGCAGTGGCTGACATGTCAGCTGCTATCGTCGTGGTCGAGAAACAAAGACTGGTACAAATAGCGATAAGCCATGGTCGTAAAGATAAATCCATTTTTGGCACCTTTATACATCCAGTTATTAAGGAAAAGTAATAAAATACTGCTTAAGAGTATGCTGATTTACACGTATAGCAGATGTTGCAATTTGGTAAGTATAGCAATAATGATGAATGTTCAAGACTGATGTTGTGCTGTGTATGATACGAATCAACATCGATTTGCTGATAAAATCAGCGAGCGGAATAAAAACAAAAAAAAACACTTGCCGAGTCGCGTTCTGATCCGTAATATTCACCTCGTCGATAGGGCAAGGCGCCCGTAGCTCAGCTGGATAGAGCGTTGGCCTCCGGAGCCAAAGGCCGAAGGTTCGAATCCTTTCGGGCGCACCATCATCCGGTCGTATTGGCAAAGGTAAAAAACATTGGTGGCTATAGCTCAGTTGGTAGAGTCCCGGATTGTGATTCCGGTTGTCGCGAGTTCGAGCCTCGTTAGCCACCCCATATTATAAGATGTTGATCTCCCAGTCAGCATGTTGGCTTTTAAAAGCCCGCTTGTTTTACAAGCACACAGAATTTAGTCAGTGATAACGTAGTTTTATAGCGTATCTCAGGCTTCTAGGATTAGCGGACCAGATGGTTTGTTTTCTTAGTAACGATTTAGTCGGTGAATAGCGCAGTTTGGTAGCGCATCTGGTTTGGGACCAGAGGGTCGGGGGTTCGAATCCCTCTTCACCGACCACTAACAATGGTGGCTATAGCTCAGTTGGTAGAGTCCCGGATTGTGATTCCGGTTGTCGCGAGTTCGAGCCTCGTTAGCCACCCCATTTTCAGGTTATCTTTTATTAGAGACCTTGGCCTTGTAAGCCTAAACATTGTCGGTGAATAGCGCAGTTTGGTAGCGCATCTGGTTTGGGACCAGAGGGTCGGGGGTTCGAATCCCTCTTCACCGACCACCATTAAGAAAACCGTATTGAAAGATACGGTTTTTTTTCGTCTGTATAAAAGTAAATCGGTATCATTGGTTTAAAGCTAGAGGATCGGGGGTTCACCGATATTAGAATCTAGCTCTTCACCTACCATCATTAAGAAAATCTGAATCGAAAGATTCAGGTTTTTTTTCGTCTATAGAAAATTATCGCTGATTTTTGTGTAGAAAGGCAGAGGATTGGGGGTTCCCTGATATTAGAACCTAGCTCTTCACCGACCATCATTAAGAAACCTGAATTGAAAGATTCAGATTTTTTTTCGTCTATAGAAAATTATCGCTGATTTTTGTGTAGAAAGGCCGAGAGTCGGGGGTTCCCGATATTAGAACCTTGCTCTTCACCGACCACCATTAAGAAACCTGAATCAAAAGATACGGTTTTTTTTCGTCTGTTGGAAATGGTGAAGCGCGTAGTTTGGTAGTGCATCTCTGATGTTAGGAATAGCAGACCAGAGGGGCGTTGATAGTGTTGGTTTAATTGTGTCAACCATCGTTAGGTTTAGTGATTAACTTGCTAGGTGATTGGTTACGGGATGTGTTTAACCCTAAGACTTATAAAGGTTAGATTAGACTTGCTATCTTGAGAGTAAATGAAGAAAGGCGACCGAGTGGTCGCCTTTTTGGTATTTATTAACCGTATAATTTAGAAAATCAAATGTGCCATTAGCGCAATCACTGGCAGAGTGACTAAGGTACGCAGAATGAAGATTACAAATAATTCCCATGCTTTAACGGGGACTTTACTACCAATGAGTAGTGCGCCAATCTCAGACATATAAATCAATTGGGTGACTGACATCGCGGCAATAATAAAGCGGGTCATATCACTTTGAATGGTTGATGCCAAAATTGATGGCAAGAACATATCAGCAAACCCGACGACGATTGTTTTTGATGCTGCTTCTGCTTCTGGAATATGCAGCAATTCAAGGAATGGAATAAATGGCATTCCTAGGTAATCAAAAATAGGGGTGTTCTCAGCGATCACTAATGCGATGGTACCAATTGCCATTACAACAGGTAGCACGCCAAATACCATATCAACCGCGTTTTTAATACCATCAAGCAGAATTGCAGGTAAGCTTTTTACTTCAGCTGCTTTTTTTAGTGCTTGCTCTAGTCCGTACGAGAAAATGTTATGACCTTCAGGAACCGTTTCATCATGTGATGATTCAGTGGTGCCATTAATATAGATATTTTTCTTACGTGATAACGGTGGTAAGCGTGGCACGATAATCGCGGCAACTAAACCCGCTAAACAGATGGTTAAGTAAAACGGGACAAACATATGCTCTAAATTAACTTGAGCAATGACCACTAAGCTGAAAGTAATCGATACTGCTGAGAATGTTGTTCCAATAACAGCGGCTTCACGCTGGGTGTACATGCCTGATTCATATTGCTTACTGGTCAGTAATACGCCAACAGAGCCATCACCTAACCATGAAGCAATACAGTTAACAGATGAGCGACCAGGCAGACCAAAAATAGGGCGCATGATCCGAGTAAATAAAGTACCAAAGAATTCGAGTAAGCCAAAATTAAGCAGTAGTGGTAATAATAATCCCGCAAAAATAAATACTGAAAACAATACTGGCAATAAATCATTTAAGACTAAGCCACCGGTGGCATCGTTACGGAACATTACCGGGCCAAGGCTAAAGTAGGTCATCACCGCAAAGATAGCGCCAAGTTGTTGCACAATAAACCACATGGGAGATGGGTTTAATATACCATTGACGAAGCTATTACGGATGATAAATCCGGGTTTAAACAGTTTAGTGATAATAGACATTATAGCAGTGAAGCTAATAATAGCCGTCACAATGGATGTTAGCGAATTTTCAAAATGGCTTTGAATAGTTTTGGCTAATACTGCAATGGGAATAGTGATATCACCATCAAAGTTAATTGGTGCCATAAATAAAAATACCCCCATTAATGATGGGATGATAAACATTAACCAATTATGGATATTTTTAGGTGGTGTTACTGCTTGTTGATGCATATTTTTATATAACCTACTGGTAGAAACGGCCGAATTAATGGGGGTATCCCCGAGGTTTTGTTAGAATAACTATTCATTGTTATCCCATAAATAAGAATTTGAAGACTACCGTTTTTATTGAATAGATGGAATAGTCAGTAACGAAAAAATTGGTTATTTATGCTGTTTTTTAAGTTTTTTATTCGAACTAAGCGTTTTTTCTACTTGAAGCATATAGTGTCTACATACTATTAAAAATAAAATACTTATTTATAGTGTCAGAGCGTTATTACTCGCATATTGTTACCGTATGGTAATAGTCTTTATATTTTTAAGCTATTGTTGATTTTTTGTGATCCGTTAGACTCCATCACACCAGAAAGCATCACTCAAGATGATGCCTAATTAAATAAATATTCGGTTGAGGTTATGAGAATAACTTAGCGAGTACCGACATTTATTTATGTGACTTCTAAATCCAATAATAGATCGTATTACTATCAAGGTAATACGATCACAAATACTTAATAAGATGAAAGTATTAACTTTGGTCTTATATATGAAAATAAGGATCTACCAATGACAACATTAACAACTAAGCCAGGTATTACACTGATTAAATCAGGTACTTTTAAACTTAATGATTTAAGTAAATTACTTGAAGTTGAAGGCTTAAAAAGTGACATGGCTGAAGTTGCTGTAACTACTAACAGTAATGCACTAACGATTGGTCACTTCACCATGTCTCCTGGTGTTGAATTTGAATACTTTTATGATTCTGTTGAGTACAAAGTGATCACTAAAGGTAAAATTGTGGTTCGTGATGAAGCGGGTACTAAATATGTTGCTGAAGTTGGCGATGTTATTTTATTTAGCCCTGATGTTAAGGTTATCTTTGATGCTGAGAGTGATGGTGAAGCTATCTATACTGCACATCGCCCAGCAGCTGCAGATTTTGCACCTGCAAAATAAAAGATATAATATTTAGTTTTTATAAATTAAAGCCTTAACTTATTGTTAAGGCTTTTTTATGATTTTAAAATATAACTATTACTGTTTGGTAACAGTGTTTTTGATTTTGATAGTATTGTTAATCACAAGGTAATGGTTAGAATAGATCTATATCATAAATGCTTGTTAATTTCGTATAGACTGAAATGATTGAGCTTAAATAACGATGAGGTACACCATGGCAGTACATTCAAATCAGCAATTTCATGTCGGTCAGATCATTGATGAACATCCGTTTGTTGCTGGTGATGGCGCAGTTATTGAGATGTTCCGTAATGATATGAGTAATATCGTTTTTATTGGCTTAACGGGCATCACAGCAGAAGAACAACAAATGATGGCAGAAGCCACTGCAGAGTTTGGTTTGATGAAAACTGATAATGGTGGTTGCTTGGTTGTCTTTAAATTAGCTGAGCTAGCGTTTGATATTCAGTTTAATGCCGCAGCTATCCCAAGTGAGTATTTTCAACAGCCAACAACATCAACATTGGCATTATCAATGATGGCACTTGATACTGCTAATAATGAACTTAAAGTGATCCGTGAGTTGTCGTTACCAGAAGCTGTGACTCAACAGATGATTGACGTCATGCAAGCTCAACGTGCAATTGAAGACCCAATGGCCGTTAACGCTGAGAACATGCATTTATTAAATACTGTTAGTACTGAAGAGCTATTAACTAAAATTACCTTAACCCCCATTCAAACGGTGATTGCGCCAAGCTGTAGCTGTGGTCATAACCATGAAGATGGTCATCATCATCATTAGTTAGCTTGATAAAACTCAAAACAAAGACACTGCTTTTAAGCGGTGTTTTTTTATCTTAATAATTAAACCGTAGTGAAAACATGGAAATTAAGTTGTCGGTACTAACTGTGTTTCATATGAATTTTTGATATAATATATTATAGGGTGATACTCTTCAGGATTGTTATAAGATATAAAGGATTTTTTTAAAAGATGTTTAAATTGTACCAATTACTAAAAAAGCACAAAAAAAAACTTTCAACGTATAATCGTACAAAGGGAGTTCTTATTATTACACTATTTTTATGTGTTTTTTCTAATATATGCATTAGTATGATTTTATTTTCTGATATAAAAATCCCGCATGAGAATAATATATTGTATAAATATTCATTTGATATACTAAATTTAGTATTTATATTAATTTCTTTTATATTACTTCAATGGACTAATTTTTTAGTTAAAGAAGCATATATAATTTTGAGTATTGGTTTGTTTTTATGGGGCGGTTCTTTATTAGCTACTGTTTATAATGATGTTAGTATACAACCAACATGGGTTTCACTATGGATATATAATGTATTTAAAACAATAGGTATATTATTATTAATAACCGGAATAATTATTTCAATAAAAAAAACAAATAAACAATGTAATTATTTTAAGATGCTTGCAACAATTGATGATTTAACTGAACTTCCTAACCGTAGATATTTCTATGACGAATTAAGAAAGCATGAAAATAAGATGCTTTTATTTATTATGATTGATATTGATAATTTTAAAAAAATCAATGATAAATATGGTCATGAAGAAGGTGATAGGATTTTACATTGTTTTGGGAAGGTTTTATTAAATTATAAATATGAAAATATATTTTCTGCACGATTAGGTGGTGATGAATTTTCAGCATTCATTATCAGTAATGATAAACAAGAGGCTGTTATTTTTGCGGAGTATCTTTTAAATGAGATAAAAGAAATTATAGTTAGAGATGAAAATTATATGACACTGAGTATAGGTATGGCATATAAATCACCCGTTGAATCAAATAAAGTAGGATTACAAAGAGCAGATAAAGCACTATATAAAGCTAAAAGTAACAATAGAAATCGATTTGAATGGGAATAATTTAGCTGTGTTTTATTTTTAGATAAACAACATGACATGATATAAAAATAAACATAGATAGTACTTTTAATTATAAATGTTATTATTTGTATAGATGTGGTTCACTAACAGTTCTATTTATAAACTCACTTGAATTACAAGGAGTTGAATAATAAAACCCTTGGCACAAATCAATATTTAAGCTATTTATTTTTTCTAATTCTGATATCGTTTCGATGCCCTCTGCAACAATCATTAAATTCAAAGAATCACCTAAAACAGCCAAAGTTTCAAGCATATTACTTTTTGACACGGCAAATTTATCTGATATAAAACATCGATCTATTTTCATTATATCAAAAGGTAATTCTTGTATGGTTATTAGATTGGAATATCCAGTACCTACGTCATCAATAGAGAGTAATACTGATTCTTTTTTTAATTGATGCATTATTTTATTTATTTCATTTAGATAAATAAAGTTATTTTCGCTTTCGGTTAATTCAATGATAATTCGATTTTTTACCATTGGATTTTCTTTAATGAAACTGATGATTTTAGTCATAAATATTTCATCAAGAAGCATTGTGACGGTAAAGTTGAAACTTAGCATAAAGTCTTTATTTATATTTGATTTTTTTATAGTAGCAAATGATTTTTTTATTAAAGTGAAAGTGACTTCTTTTATATCATTAGTTTTTTCTAGGTCAGAAATAAATTCAGATGGTGGGATGATAAGTCCATTTGAATGCCATCGACATAATACTTCAGCTGCAATAAATTTCTTTTGTTTAGCGGAATATATTGATTGATAAAAAGGTACAAATTCATTATTAATGACAGCTTTTTTCATTTTTCTATTTAAAACTCTTTTACTATCAAAAAATGAGGTTAGTAGAAATGAAATTGTATATATACATAGTAATGATAGAATGAAACTACTAAATAATAATGAGATGAATTTATTTAATGTTAATCCGCTAGTAATGACTAAATGTAAGTGTTTTATATTATTGGTTAAACTATAGTATAAAAAAGACATAGGTGATTTGTCATTATTGTCTTTGACTTGATAATTTGTTATTGCGTTGTGACTAAAATCGTTTAATAATTTGGAATAGAAATTTATTATATAATAACCATTATCATATTTAAAAATATAAATTAGATTATTTTTATTATAAGGGTCAGTGAAAAATTTAACAGGAAGATTTTTGTTTATCACATCTTTTATATAATTAGGAATTGTATTACTAATACTACCATTATTACCATAATAATATTTTCCGTTTTTTATATATGAAATCCCCATTATTTCTGGATGTTTTCTGTCAATTAAATCTAAAATTCGTTCATTTTCTTCATCATTATTGGCTTGTAGATTGTCTAGATGCTCAATATGTTGCTTAGGTTTATATATAACATTATCTAATAATGCTTCAATTGTAGCTATTTGTTTTTGTTCTATATAACGAATAGTAATATGACTTATTAATAAAGATAATAAAGCACTTAATAAAATAGCGATCATAAATGGAAATATTTTTTTCAGTTTCATCTTTTCATACTACATTTGAATAATATTTTTAAATAAAGCATGATTTATCTTTATCGCCATCATTAAATATAATTTTAGGCGTATATTTACCATAACTGTATTGTTGTTACAATTAAATATTTCCATTGTAATAAATAATTAAGTACATGAAGTTAAATTAGTTATTTTTTATGAAACAAGATTAACATTGAAATGAATATAATATGGAATTTATTTTTAATTAAATGATATATTTGTTGTTGTTATGTAAATTCACAGAATAAAAAAGCTGGTTATCAATATAGATATAACCAGCTTAAATTAACCCCATTAGATGTTAATGGTGGTCTAATGCATGACTATCGCATCGTAACAAATTCTTCCGAACCTGTTGGGTGGATAGCAACAACGCTATCGAAATCAGCTTTGGTTGCGCCCATCTTGATGGCAACACCAAAACCTTGAATCATTTCATCAACGGTATAGCCGATACCATGTAAACCAACAACTTTTTCATCTGCACCCGTACAAACAAGTTTCATTTTGCATGGCTGGCGATGAGTCGTTATTGCGGTGTACATTGAGGTAAAGCCTGATTGATAAACTTTGACGTTTTCTTCGCCATATTGATCAATCGCTTCTTGAGTTGTAAGGCCAATAGTACCAATTGGCGGGTGGCTAAATACCACTGTTGGTACCAGTTTGTAATCCATTTTGGCTTCAGGCTTGTTATTAAACAAACGTTCAGACAATTGACGACCTGCTTTAACTGCAATCGGGGTTAGTTCGATACCGCCTTCCATGATGTCGCCAACACAATAAATGCCATCAACATTGGTTTGTTGGTATTGATCAACCTTGATGTAACCACGAGCGTTAGTTTCAACACCAGCAGCTTGAAGGTTGATTTTGTCCGTGGTTGGGTGACGACCAATCGCCCAAATCAATAAATCGGTGTTATGTGATTTACCGTCTTCAAAATGAAGTGTAATAGAACCATCGGCTTCTTTAACTACTTCTTTAGGAATTGAATGGGTGTGAAGGGTTGGGCCTTCTGCTGCCATTACTTCCACTAAAGTATCCACGATCATTGGATCAAAGCTACGTAGTGGTGATTCTTTACGAACAAATAAGTGGGTATCTGTGCCGAGAGCACTTAATACACCCGCGATTTCAACCGCGATATAACCAGCACCTACAATCGCAGTACGCTTTGGTTGCTCAACTAGTTTAAAGAATCCGTTAGAGTCGATACCATGTTCAGCACCGGGTACATTTGGAATTGATGGCTCACCGCCAACCGCAATTAAAATATGATCAGCGGTGTAATGCTCACCGTTAACGGCAATAGTTTTTGCGTCAACAAAGGTCGCAAAACCATTAATTACTTCGACGTTATTATTGCCAAGTACATTGTCGTAAGAAGCGTGAATACGGCTGATGTAAGCTTCACGGTTTTCAACCAGTTTAGCCCAGCTAAATTCTTTCACATCAACATTAAAGCCATAGTCTTTAGCGTAAAGGTGAATAGCTTCAGCGATTTGAGCACCGTGCCACATTACTTTCTTAGGTACACAACCGACGTTAACACAAGTGCCACCAAGTGCTTTTGCTTCAATGATTGCTACTTTAGCGCCATACATTGCTGCACGGTTTGCTGATGCAATACCACCGCTACCACCACCGATACAGATATAATCAAAATGCTTCGCCATGACTTTACTCCAATAGATGTTATGAATATTCACTGTCACCTAGTGTAATCAAGATTGGGCTGAGTGACGAGGATTTAAAATCGGAAAAATAGATTAGTATGATGTTTTACCATCGAAAATGATGATTGTCACGAGGGAAATGTAACAGCCACAAGTAAATGTGGCTGCTTATTGAGTCGATAGATTATTGCTGTTGTTTACTCAGGTACTATCCACTCGATTTTATGGTGACCATGATTTGGTGCTATCGCTTGTTGTAACCATGGCAGTATTTGCTGCATTTGGCTGGCTAGTTTCCATGGTGGATTAATCACAATCATGCCTGAAGCCGTCATGCCACGTTCTTCAGTGTCCGGTTCTACACCCAGTTCAATTTGAAGAATATTGCGAATATTTAAGTCTTTTAAACCTTGAATCATATTATCAATTGTTTCGCGGTAAACCACCGGATACCAAATTGCATAGGTACCTGTAGCCCAACGTTGGTGGCTATGCTTAATCGCTTTGACCACATCTTGATATTCATGTTTAAGCTCATAAGGAGGATCAATAAGCACCATACCGCGGCGTTCTTTAGGCGGTAAGCTTGCTTTTAGACGCGCAAAAGCATCTTCTTGATACATCTTTACTTGGCGATCACCGCGGAATTCTTGCAATAATAAGGGGAAATCACTTGGGTGCAACTCGGTTAACACCATTCGATCTTGTGCGCGGATTTGTGAACGAGCGACCTTGGGTGAACCTGGGTAATAACGCAGTTCGTCACCGTTGTTAAGGGCTTTGATCGTATCAATATAAGCAGCAATATCACTTGGTATATCGTCGCGTGACCAAATACGGGCGATACCTTGCTTAAACTCACCAGTTTTTTCGCTGCGCTCGTCTTGGAGATCGTAACGACCAACACCTGAGTGAGTATCGTGATACACGAATGGTTTATCTTTCTGCTTGAGTGCATCCAGAATTAAGCTTTGAACAATGTGTTTAACCACATCTGCGTGGTTGCCAGCATGAAAGCTGTGGCGATAACTCAGCATGAAATTAGTCTCTATCGGTATCTAAAGCAGGGATGCTAATGGCTATTATCGTCAATTATTCATCAATATCCAACCATGACGCCAACCTTTGCTACTATCAGAATTAAGTAAATGCGTTATTTGGGTCTTTTTAGATTCTAAACTAAGCAAATGATTGAAATTTATCTATCACGGGCGCATGTTAATAATAAGATAAAAATAAAGGAAAAATGTATGTCTAATCCATTGTTGACGATGACTGATTTACCACCGTTTGCTCATATTAAGCCAGAACACATAAAACCTGCGATTGAACAAGCGATCACTGATTGTCGAAATAACGTTGAAGCTGTGTTATCTCAATTTCAGATGCCGACATGGGATACGATTTGTCGTCCATTGGCTGAATTAGATGATCGTCTTGGACGTATTTGGTCACCAGTAGGGCATCTTAATGGGGTGAAAAATAGCCCTGAGTTACGCCAAGCGTATGAAAGTTGCTTACCGTTATTATCAGATTACGCGACGTGGGTTGGACAACATAAAGGCCTTTATGATGCGTATAAGATGATTCAAGTCAGTGATGATTTTGCTGATTTAAGTCAAGCCCAACAAAAATCGGTTACTGACGCCCTGAAAGAGTTTGAGCTTTCTGGTATTGGTTTACCTGCTGAGCAACAACAACGTTTTGGTGAGATCAGTAAACGCTTATCCGAATTAGCTTCAACGTTTAGTAATAATGTACTCGATGCCACTATGGCGTGGAGCAAAGTGATCACTGATGTTGAACAACTTCGTGGCCTACCAGAATCCGCATTGCAAGCAGCACAAGCGAATGCACAAGCTAAAGATGAGCAAGGCTATCTATTTACGTTAGATATTCCTTCATACCTACCTGTGATGACGTACTGTAATAACCGCGAGTTACGCGCCGAAATGTATCAAGCATTTAGCACACGAGCGTCTGATCAAGGTCCAAATACAGGTGAATTTGATAACACTGAAATTATTGCAGAAAAACTAAAATTGAGTCATGAAGTTGCATTGTTATTAGGTTTTAGCAGCTACGGTGAGAAATCACTGGCAACTAAGATGGCACAATCGACTGACCAAGTGCTGGGCTTTTTAAATGACTTAGCTGATCGCGCCAAGCCACAAGGTGAGCGTGAAGTGGCTGAGTTGCGCGACTATGCGCGTAATGAATTTAAGGTTGAACAGCTTGAGCCGTGGGATTTTGCTTTTTATTCTGAAAAATTAAAGCAACATCGTTACAGTATTTCTGATGAAGAATTACGACCATATTTCCCTGAACAAAAAGTGGTTGCGGGATTATTTGAAGTACTAAATCGCGTCTTTGGACTTGAGATAAAACAGCGCCATGGGGTGCAAGTGTGGCATGAATCGGTGACCTTCTATGACATCTTTGATGCTAAAGGCACGTTGCGTGGTAGTTTCTATTTAGATTTATATGCCCGTGAACATAAACGTGGTGGCGCATGGATGGATGAGTGTATGGTTCGCCGTACTCGCATTGATGGTAGCCTGCAAACACCAGTGGCATATTTAACCTGTAACTTTAATCGTCCTGTTGGCGATCAACCTGCATTGTTTACGCATAACGAAGTTACAACCTTGTTCCATGAAACAGGGCATGGTATTCACCATATGCTAACCCAAATTGATGTGGCGGCGGTATCCGGTATTAATGGTGTGCCGTGGGATGCCGTGGAATTACCAAGTCAATTTTTAGAAAATTGGTGTTGGCAGGAAGAAGCGTTAGCGTTTATTTCTGGTCATTACCAAACAGGTGAACCATTGCCTAAAGCGATGCTAGATAAAATGCTAGCGGCTAAAAATTTCCAATCAGCGATGTTTATTTTGCGTCAGCTTGAATTTGGTTTATTCGATTTCAGTTTATACACTAACTACGATCCACAAGTTGGTGCCCAAGTGTTAGAAACCTTATTTGCAGTTAAAGACAAAGTATCTGTGGTGCCTAGTCCTGAGTGGGGTCGTTTCCCGCATAGCTTTAGTCATATTTTTGCAGGTGGTTATAGCGCAGGTTATTACAGTTACTTGTGGGCAGAATTATTGTCAGCCGACGCATTCTCTCGTTTTGAAGAAGAAGGTATTTTTAATACTCAAACAGGTAGCGACTTCCTAACATGCATATTAGAAAAAGGTGGTAGCGAAGAGCCAATGGAATTGTTTAAGCGTTTCCGTGGCCGTGAGCCACAACTTGATGCGATGTTGCGTCACAGTGGTATTACAGGTTAAGACCAGCTAATCGTAAAGTAATAGCTAATAAAAAAGGCTCCTTGGGGAGCCTTTTTTGATCATAGTGCTAAGAGGAAAATCCGCTTAACTAAATTATTAAGTGCTATCAGTCTTGTGCCGTTACTGTCATTGGCCAGCCCATATCTGTTTGGCGGGTGGCTTCTTGGGTAAGTTCACTACGAGTTAATGGATTATTGATCAACCATTTTGCCGATAATAATAACGTCAATTTGTTGTCTTCCATGCGTAAGCTGAAGGGAGGCAAACAGTTTTGATCTCGGCGGTGGCATAAAATAATCGCTAATCGCAGTAGACGTAGTAAACGAGCAGCACTTGGCGCCGATAACGCATGTTGCTCTGGTAAGCTGGTTAATGGGCCGTTATGGCGGCGCAATAGCTCAGCCATAAGATTTTTTTGAGCGCGAGTAAAGCCCGGTAAGTCCATGTGCTTAATTAAATAAGCCGCATGTTCACCACTTTTTTTAAATTCAATGCTAGCACCAATTTCATGTAATTTGGCCGCCGCTTGAAGCAAGTTTTCAGCTGGTGGCTCCAATTGCCAACTTGGGCATTGGGCTAATAACGCTAACGCCATATCACTGACGTTATCGGCATGGGTATGATCTAATTGAAACCGTTGTTGCATGCTCATAATAGTACGAGAGCACACATCGTGATGACGCATTTGATCCATCATTTCATAAATCAAGCCTTCACGTAGCGCACCGCCAGCAAGGGTCATAGATTCAATCTCCAATGATTCAAACAGCGCAATTAGTATCGATAATCCACTAGGGAAAACCAGTGCACGCTCTAATGTTAACCCTTCAATATCAAGGTCTTCTAAGCGTTCATATTGCATTGCTTGGCGTTGAAGGCGCTTAAGTTTTGGCAGAGTGATAATCTCATCCATGCCTTGTGCGAGCATAATTTCTTGTAATGCTTGCACGGTGCCGCTAGCGCCAACACAGGTTTCCCAACCTTGGTGGGTGTAACGTTCAATAATGGTTTCAATCGCTTCTTTAGCACCGTTAATGGCAGCATCAAAGTTGACCGAGGTTAGGTAGCGATCTTTAAAATACCGCTCTAGCCAAGTGACACAACCAATTTTTAGGCTCGTCAGGGCGCTGGCATCAAAACCTTCACCAATAATGACTTCGGTACTGGCACCACCAATATCGACCACCAAGCGTTTATCACTGCCACCCGAGGTATGTGCTACCCCTTGATAGATAATACGTGCTTCTTCTTTACCCGCAATCACACTCACTGGATACCCAAGTATACTGTGAGCTTGGGAAAGAAATTCGTTAGCATTGACCGCTGTGCGCAAGGCGGCAGTGCCGACAATGCGAATATGATCAGGTTTAATATCCTGTAAACGCTCGGCAAATATTGCCAAACAGTCAAGACCCCGTTGAATGGCATCTTGGCTGAGTTCGTTTTGATTATTCAAACCCGCAGCTAAACGTACTTTTCGTTTAATTTTAGCTAGCGTTTGAACACTGCCATTGACTTCACGAACAACCCACATATGAAAACTGTTCGAACCTAGATCAATAGCGGCATAAAGCGGTGATACTGAATTTCTTTCCATAGAGATACTTTAACTTATTTTATGCTGGTTTGTTTTGTGGCGGACGACGGCGATTATTTCGCTGACGAGATTGCCCTTGGCCCTGGCCTTGACCTTGACGCTGGTTATTACGACGACCACCTTGACGAGGAGTACGCTGTAAGCGAATCGGCGCAGGTAAATCATCTAAAAGTGCTTCAGAGTCATACTTTGATTGTGGAATACCATGCTCAATGTAAGCCTCAATCGCTGTCAAGTTAATCGCGTATTCTTCACAAGCAAAACTAATGGAGTTACCGCTTTCACCGGCACGACCAGTACGGCCAATACGGTGAACATAATCTTCCGCATCATCAGGAAGATCGTAGTTAAATACGTGCGTAACCATTGGGATATGTAAACCACGAGCAGCGACATCAGTAGCTACTAGGATATCAAGATCACCTTTAGTGAATTCTTCTAGAATACGTTCACGTTTTTTCTGTGGTACATCACCATTGAGTAGACCAACGCGATGACCATCAGCGGCTAAATGACCCCAAACATCTTCACAACGATGCTTAGTGTTAGCGAAAATAATCGCACGATCTGGCCATTCTTCTTCAATTAACGTTTGTAATAAACGCATTTTTTCTTGGTTTGATGGATAGAACAACTCTTCTTGAATGAGATGGCCTGTTTTTTGTGAAGGTTCAACCACAACACTTTCTGGGCTATTCATGTGCTCAAATGCAAGTTCTTTAACGCGGTATGATAACGTTGCTGAGAACAGCATGTTTAAACGCGCTTTAGGTTCAGGCATGCGGCGGAACAAGAAACGGATATCTTTAATAAAACCTAAATCGAACATACGATCGGCTTCATCCAATACCACCACTTGAATGCTGGCAAGGTCGATAACACGCTGCTTATAAAAGTCGATAATACGGCCACAAGTACCGATTAAAAGATCAACGCCTTCGTCAAACACTTGTTTTTGTTTTTCATAAGGTTCACCGCCGTAAGCAAGGCCAGCTTTAAGGCCAGTGCTTGCAAGTAGCGATGACGCATCATTGAAAATTTGGATCGCCAACTCACGTGTTGGCGCCATAATGATCGCCCGCGGTTGATTGGTTTTACGCTCTGCTGGTGCAGGTGTCTCCAATAGATAGTTAAAAGTAGCGGTCAGAAAGGCAAGGGTTTTACCCGTACCTGTTTGAGCCTGTCCCGCGATATCATGGCCAGTGAGCACAACTGGCAATGCCAAGGCCTGGATCGGGGTACAATAATGAAACCCTTTCTCTTCCAATCCTTTTAGCACTAGAGGGTTTAACCCTAGTTCGGCAAATTTCTGCTCTGTGATATGTGTCGTTTTCATTACTATAGAATATCAGCTTAGGGTTGCAATACGAAACGTATTCCATTCAAATAGGATAACGATTTGCTGGTTAATTCAATATCAGCTAACAAAATCACTGTTGGAGTGGAAGATGAGCGATAAGATTGTGCAGCTTACCGATGAAAGTTTTGATACTGATGTTGTCAATGCTGCGGGCCCGGTACTGGTTGATTTTTGGGCTGAATGGTGTGGTCCATGTAAAATGATTGCCCCGATTCTTGATGAAATCGCTGATGAATACGAAGGCAAATTAACGATTGGTAAATTAAATATCGACCAAAATGCGGCAACACCGCCAAAGTTTGGTATTCGTGGTATTCCAACGTTATTACTGTTTAAAGATGGCGCAGTGGCAGCAACTAAAGTTGGCGCGTTATCAAAAACTCAACTGAAAGAGTTCCTTGAAGCGAACTTATAAGTGATATAATACCAGCCATGCACAATTTCTAAGTTGTGCATGGTTGGTCTAGCGACTATGCTAGACTGGTAGAACATTTAGTGTTAACGTAATGCACAGAAATTGCATTTCCGTTCAATTCTTGACCAAACCCTATTGGTCATCCTTATCTCAACTAATATAGAACCCCGATTTTGACAGACAAGAAACCCACCACTATGAATCTTACAGAACTCAAGAGCCAACCTATTCCTAAGTTGGTATCACTTAGCGAAAGTTTAGGATTGGAAAACCTGGCCCGCTTACGTAAGCAGGACATCATCTTCTCCATTCTTAAGCAACACGCGAAGAGTGGTGAGGATATTTTTGGCGACGGTGTTCTAGAGATTTTGCAAGATGGCTTCGGCTTTCTGCGTAGCGCAGACAGTTCTTACCTTGCAGGCCCTGATGATATTTATGTATCACCAAGCCAAATTCGCCGTTTTAACCTTCGTACTGGCGATACCATTGCCGGAAAGATTCGTCCACCGAAAGACGGTGAACGTTACTTTGCTCTATTAAAAGTTAACGAAGTAAACTACGACAAACCTGACAACGCTCGCAATAAAATCCTTTTTGAAAATCTTACTCCACTACACGCAAACGATCGTATGCGTATGGAACGTGGTAATGGTTCAACAGAAGATATTACAGCGCGTGTTCTAGATTTAGCCTCTCCAATCGGTAAAGGCCAACGTGGTTTGATTGTTGCACCGCCAAAAGCCGGTAAAACAATGTTACTGCAAAATATCGCTCAAAGTATTTCTCACAACCACCCAGAATGTGTGTTGATGGTATTGCTTATCGATGAGCGTCCGGAAGAAGTAACTGAGATGCTACGTCTTGTAAAAGGCGAAGTCATTGCATCAACGTTTGATGAACCAGCTTCACGTCACGTACAAGTGGCAGAAATGGTTATCGAAAAAGCAAAACGTTTGGTTGAACATAAGAAAGATGTTGTTATCTTACTTGACTCAATTACTCGTCTAGCGCGTGCTTACAACACCGTTATTCCTTCTTCAGGTAAAGTATTAACAGGTGGTGTGGATGCTAACGCTCTTCACCGTCCTAAGCGCTTCTTTGGTGCGGCACGTAATGTCGAAGAAGGCGGTAGCTTAACTATCATCGCAACAGCGCTAGTAGATACTGGCTCTAAAATGGATGAAGTTATCTACGAAGAATTTAAAGGTACAGGTAACATGGAACTGCATCTTTCTCGCAAAATTGCTGAGAAACGTATTTTCCCTGCGATTGACATTAATCGTTCTGGTACCCGTCGTGAAGAGTTATTGGCGAAAGCTGATGAGCTACAGAAAATGTGGATCCTGCGTAAGATCGTTCACCCAATGAGTGAATCTGACAGCATGGAATTCTTGATCGACAAACTATCAATGACCAAAACTAATGAAGAGTTCTTTGACGCAATGCGTCGTCAGAAATCATAATTCATTTAAGCAGTTATTGAATTAAAAGCGCTACCTTAGGGTGGCGCTTTTTTATGGCTAAATTTTAAATAATGCTCTTATGATTATGGCTTAACCCACAGAATATAAAAGGGTATTTTCTTTTTGTGGGCGACGGGTGTTTTCCATCTCACAACTGGTTATACTAGCAAAAATCATTCTCATTAAGTTAATGTCAGCAATGCTGGTTTGACTTTGTTTAGCTACAGGTAGTCGCTATGAAATACAAAGATCTACGTGACTTTATTGCCTATTTAGAGCAGCAAGGGCAATTACAACGTATTCAACAGCCGGTTAATCCTAATCAGGAAATGACGGAGATTTGCGATCGTACTTTGCGTGCTGGTGGTCCGGCATTGTTATTTGAAAATCCTGTAGGTTATGACATGCCTGTACTGGCAAACTTGTTTGGTACGCCAGAGCGAGTTGCAATGGGAATGGGGCGCGACAATGTTAAGCAGTTACGCGAAGTCGGAGAATGGTTAGCGTATTTAAAAGAGCCCGAGCCACCGCATGGCTTGCGGGATGCGATCAATAAAATTCCGATATTTAAGCAAGTGCTTAATATGCCCACTAAAGTATTACGTAAAGCGCCTTGCCAACAAATCATCTGGCAAGGTGATGAGATTGATTTAGATAAAATCCCAGTGATGAGTTGTTGGGCTGGCGATGTCGCACCGTTGTTAACATGGGGGTTAACTATTACCCGTGGCCCCAATAAAAAGCGCCAAAATCTTGGTATTTATCGTCAGCAAAAAATTGCTAAAAATAAAGTCATTATGCGTTGGTTGGCGCATCGTGGTGGCGCGTTAGATATGCGTGAATGGTGTGAAGCCCATCCGGGTGAAAAATTTCCTGTCACGGTTGCTTTTGGGGCTGATCCTGCAACCGTGCTTGGTGCAGTAACCCCTGTACCTGACTCACTGTCTGAATATGCATTTGCTGGTTTATTGCGTGGTAGTCGTACTGAGGTGGTTAAAAGCATCAGTAACGACTTACAAGTACCAGCCAGTGCTGAAATTGTGATGGAAGGCTATATCGACCCTGAAGAATATGCTGATGAAGGCCCTTATGGTGATCATACCGGCTATTACAATGAGGTTGAACGCCATCATGTGTTTACCATTACTCATATTACGATGCGTAACGATCCGATTTATCACAGTACCTATACCGGGCGTCCACCGGATGAACCCGCAGTGCTTGGGGTGGCATTAAACGAAGTCTTTGTGCCGATTTTACATAAGCAGTTTCCTGAAATTGTCGATTTTTATCTGCCGCCAGAAGGGTGTTCTTATCGCATGGCAGTGGTAACAATGAAGAAGCAATATCCCGGCCATGCTAAGCGGGTGATGATGGGGGTATGGTCGTTCTTACGTCAGTTCATGTATACCAAGTTTGTTATCGTGTGTGATGATGACGTTAATGCTCGTGATTGGCAGAGCGTGATTCATGCGATGACGACGCGAATGGATCCGGTGAGAGATAGCCTATTTATTGATAATACTCCGATTGATTCGCTGGATTTCGCCTCGCCCGTAGTGGGTTTAGGTTCAAAAATGGGGATTGATGCCACCATTAAATGGCCTGCAGAATTGGCAACAATGCAAACAGAGGCTACGCCTGTTAAGACTGCGTTTGATATTGAGGCTGGATTACTTGCGTTGAAGTTACAATTCCCTGCCATTATTGATTGCTATCTACCGCTTGAAGCCGCTAATTACAGCATGGCAATCATAAGTATGAATAAAACCATTGCGGGTGAAGCCGAGCAAGTGATGACTGGTGTATGGGAATTTTTAAATCAATTTACCGATGCTAAGTTTGTGATTGTGTGTGATGGTGACGTTAATGTACGCGATTGGAATGATGTTATTTGGGCGGTGACGACACGGGTGGATCCTAGTCGTGATACGGTATTAATTGCAGCCACACCGACTTGTTGTTCGAAAATTGGCTTTGATGCGACTAATAAAATTGGCGTAGAAACCCACCGTGAATGGGGAACTCCAATCGTTAAAGATCCACAGATAGTGGCGCAGGTTGATGCAATGTGGGCCCAATTAGCGATTAAAAACTAAATTGGATCGCTATCATAAGCACTAATTAATCGCCTGATATTTTTATATTTCAGTGACAATATTCGTCATTGAACTGAGAGTTTTTTATGTACCAAGTACGCCTGTTGCCAAATAACATTACGTTTACTGCTAGCCCGCAGCAAACTGTATTACAAGCAGCGCTCAACGCAGGTATCGCTTTTCCTAATCGCTGCCAAGTGGGTGCTTGTGCGATGTGTATGTGTCGTAAACAATACGGTCAAATAAGCTATGAGCTTGAGCCGATGTTGACGCCACAAGAGCAGGCACAAGGCTGGATTTTTGCTTGTCTTGCGAGGGTGGAAAGCGACTTGGTATTATCGTTAGACTAGAGGAAAACCATGTCTATCCAATGTGAAGTAAAGTCAGTTGAACCGTTGGCATGTAATACATACCGTATTTTATTAACGCCATTACAAGCCCTCGATTTCAAAGCAGGGCAATACTTATTAGCGGTAATGGGAGAGCAAGATAAACGTCCGTTCTCGATTGCTAGCAGCCCTTGTCGTCAAGATGAGCTTGAACTTCATATTGGTGCTGCTGAGCATAATGCGTATGCGCTAGAAGTGGTTGATACAATGAAGAACGCGTTAGCTACTCACCAAACAGTGACGGTTGAAGCTGCGCATGGTGAAGCTTGGTTACGCCATGAAAGTCAGCGTCCATTATTGATGATTGCGGGGGGGACGGGTTTTTCTTATATTCGCAGTATGGTTGATAATTGTATTAGTCGTGGTTTAACTCAGCCGATCTTTGTTTATTGGGGAGGGCGTGATGTGTGCCAATTATATGCTAACGCCGAAATGCAGGCATTAGCCCAGCAATACCCCAATATTAGCTATGTGCCCGTGGTAGAAACCGCAACTGAAGGTTGGCAGGGTAAAGTTGGTAATGTGCTTGATGCGGTTGCTGATGATTTTGTAAGCTTATCTGCCTATGACATTTATGTGTGTGGTCGTTTTGAAATGGCGGGTGCGGCACGTGAACGTTTCTGTACTGAAAAAGGTGCATTACGCGATCATATGTTTGCTGATGCGTTTGCGTTTATTTAACGAATGAACCGCATGAGAAAGGCGCGATAGTCGCGCCTTTTTTGTGCCTATTTTTTGATGGATAATTCTCTTTGGGTCGCAACCTTTTGTTTAACCCATGTTTCGTTAAACCATAATGATAATAAAATAATCCCGCCACCAATAATTAATCGTAAGTAATCCACATCGTGGTTCCAGATGACAATATTAACGATTAGCCCTGCGGGGACTAAGGCGTTATTCATTATTGCTAACGCGCCAGCATTGACCATTGTCGCGCCTTTGTTCCAAATGAAATATCCTAATCCAGAAGCAATCACACCGAGGTAGGTTAAAATTCCCCACTGTAATGATGTTGTGGGTAATTTGGCACTATTACTAAATAATAAATACATCGGCACTGCCACGCAAACTGCCCCTAAATAAAACCAGCCAAAGACCGTATGCTGTGGAATATTCGTTTGTTCTTGTTCAATAATGCGTTTATAGCCAACCTGACCAATCGCAAAGCATAGGTTAGCGCCTTGAACAATGAAAAATCCAATAATGAAGTGTTGGTTAATCCCCTCAAATTTAATTACCGCCGCCCCAATCACTGCGATCACTGCACTCAGTAAATACCATGGCGAGAATTGTTTATGTAATGCGTCATAAATAAGGGTGACATAAATCGGAGTGAAAATAGTGAACAGCAACACTTCTGGTACGGTTAGATACAAGAACGATTGATAATAAAAACAATACATCAACCCTAACTGAAACGCGCCGACAACCATTAATTTGAGAGCAAGCTTTGGGTGTAGATATTTGGTACGTAAAAACGGTAAGAAAACTACTGCGGCTAAGCAGACACGGGTTAATACTGAAAACCAAGCATCAACTTGGCCCGCAAGATAAACGCCAATTAAGCTAAAAGAAAATGCCCATAAAAGGGTAATTACAGATAAGTATCTCATCGTCGCAACATGGTATGTTGTAAAAGGTGACGGCAGTGTAACTAAATTGTGGCGTGAGGAATATGATAATTATAATGCTGAAATCATAACAACAGATTAGTCACCGTTATAATAACGGTGACTATTGTTCATTGGTGTTACTTGAGCGGTACGATAAGTAGATCAACAGGAGTACGGCTAATAAGTTGACGCGTTGATGATAAAATCTTACTCCAGAAATCTTGATGATGACCACAGATAACTAAATCAACATTAAGATCTTTGATAGCGCCACAAATTTCTTCACTTAGATCACCACTACCCACTAGGGTGTGAGCAACAGGGTAACCCGCATTATTGGCAAGCTCATGTAATCTGTTTTGAGCATCGCTTTCAGCACGTTCGTGCATTTCTGCTAAGTTAATATCAATTAAACCAGTGTAGAGATCAGCATAGTCAACATCGATATGGACCAGTGATAATTTTGCATCCAACGATTGTGCTAATTTAGCGGCTTTATTGACGAGATAGGCGCTGTCTTCAGAAAGGTCGATAGCAGCGAGAATATGTTTATAAACCATCACTTACATTCCATGACTATATAATAATGATCTATGTTAGCACTGGTATATACTTAAAAATATCGATTAGATCGCATCTATAGGTTACGAAATGGTTAATTATTTTTCGTAATCACTGAGTCACTTTTATTGTTATTTTAGTAGCTTATACTAATAGACGTTTTCTTTTTGAGGACGTTTTGTCCCTTTGTTGCATTCTTAACAATGCATAGTGACAATGTATTGATTACACTTAAACAGACAGGAGTAGTGCTATGTTAGCCAAGGCAATGGTTGAAAATCTTAACGAGCAAATTAATTTAGAATTCTTTTCTTCAAATTTATATCTGCAAATGAGCGCATGGTGTGAAGATAAAGGTTTTGAAGGTGCTGCGGCGTTCTTACGTGTGCATGCTGCTGAAGAAATGCAACATATGCAACGCTTGTTTACTTATGTAAGTGAAACGGGTGCATTACCTATTTTAGGTACTATTGAAGCACCAAAACATCAGTTTGCTTCTCTTGGTACGGTGTTTCGTGAAACGTATGAGCATGAACAACTGATTACTAAAAAAATTAATGAATTAGCTCATGTTGCATTTTCTACTCAAGATTATTCAACCTTTAATTTCTTACAGTGGTATGTATCAGAGCAACACGAAGAAGAAAAATTATTCAAAGGTATTTTGGATAAAATTGAATTAGTCGGTGAAGATGGTAAAGCACTATTTTTTATTGATAAAGACTTAGCAGCGATGGCTAAAGGTGAATCTGCACCAACATCGGTAATGGACTCACAAGCTTAAATGATTCTGGGGACGATAATAAAATATCGCCCCTTTTATCCCTATAAGCAAATGATATATAAGAGGGGATAACTATGATCAGTGGTGATGCACTTTTGGTTGCAATTTTTATGGTAGCAACGGTTAATACTTGTAGATATATCAGTACACTACGATCTTTACTCGTGGTAATGAGAGATTGCGATCCATTGTTATATCAACAGGTGGATGGGCGTGGTTTCTTTTCGTCTCAAGGCAATGTTAGTAAACAGATTCGCTTATTTCATTACATTCGTAGCCAACAGTATAAAAAACATCACGATCCGTTATTTATGGCTAAATGCATGAAAGTCCGTAAATTATTTGTATTGGCCACTACCTTTATGATCACTTTCTTTGTGGCTATTTTTGCTGTCGCGTTCCTCGGACTTTAATCTTCGTTTTATGTATTTAGGTGTCATTTTTCTGGTGGCACTTTCTTTGCTGTATCCTCATTCAGTGTTATATCATTGGTATTGATATAATCACAGCTTATCAATTACCTCTCATTTTTACCCATTCAGCATCGGAAACTAAGTCGTTATGGATCAATTTGTCATTTGGTGGTCATCCCTTGAAAAAGGAGCATCTGTTAATTGGATGTATAACATCGGCCTGTTACTACTGTTAAGTACATTATTATGGTGTGGGTGGTTATTACTCTCACGCCGCTTAGCTACCATGGCAAGTAAAACCCATTTAATTTGGGATGATGCCTTAATTGATGCTGTTCGAACACCGGTTTCATTATGTATTTGGGTGTGGCCTGGGCTGATGGCATTAGGAATCATGGTCGATAATGTTACGACCTATTCCAGTGGTTTTTTAGCGTCATTACGCCATCTATTATTGGTCGGGGTCTTTATTTGGATTGTGATGCGGTTGATCACCAATATTGAACAAACCATCTTAGATAATCGTCCCCATCGCGATGCAACTACGGTAACTGCTATTTCAAAAATATTACGCTTACTGGTAATAGTGTTGAGCAGTTTAGTTGTGATGCAAAATTTCGGCTTAAGTTTGTCGGGGTTACTCACCTTTGGTGGTGTCGGTGGCTTAGTGGTCGGTATGGCAGCTAAGGATTTATTGGCTAACTTCTTTGGTGGGATGATGCTTTATTTTGATCGACCTTTTAAAGTGGGTGACTGGATCCGCAGTCCAGATCGACAAATAGAAGGTACTATTGAGCGGATTGGGTTTCGTATGACAGTGATTCGTACCTTTGATAAGCGACCATTGTATGTACCGAACTCCGTCTTTAGTTCAGTGGTGGTTGAGAATGCTTCACGGATGCAGAATCGACGTATTAAACAAAGTGTCGGTTTACGTTATTGTGATGCGGCTGTGGTGGGGCTGGTGGTTGATGATATTAAAAAAATGCTCCAAAATCATGCTGATATTGAAACGCGTCAAACCTTGATTGTCAGTTTTGACACTTATGGACCCTCGTCGCTGAATATTTTGGTTTACACTTTTACCAAAACGGTTGATTGGGTCAAATACAAAGCGGTGCAGCAAGATGTGATGCTGCAAATTGTCGCGATTGTACATGCACATGGTGCTGATTTTGCGTTACCAACCACGACATTAGATATGCCAACAGCTGCAATTACCGCATTAACTGCCATAGATAGTCGTCAACAAGCTTGATTTTAATCGAATAAATCGCTGTGGTTGGATAGCGGTTGGTATTGGGCTAAGAGGCAGGTAAAATAGAGCCAACAATAGAAAAAGGATGCTAATCGTTAGCATCCTTTTTGCGTTTATTTAGTGACATTTAAGGCTGATTGAAATCGATGGCAAACAAATATGATGTAGTAATTATTGGTGCAGGTGCTGCAGGCTTAATGTGCGCTGCCACTGCAGGTCAGCGTGGACGCTCAGTGTTAGTGCTTGATCATGGTAAGAAACCTGGCCGTAAAATTTTAATTTCAGGTGGCGGTCGTTGTAACTTCACTAACAATGATGTCGCTGCTAATAATTATGTTTGTCGTAATCCCCATTTCGTTAAATCAGCATTATCGCAATACAGCCAATGGGATTTTATCGGCTTAATGTGTCAGCATGAAATTGACTATGAAGAGCGCGATCACGGTCAGTTATTTTGTATTGATTCAGCGAAAGATATTGTCAAAATGTTAGTTGCTGAATGTGACTTGCCAAATATCAGTTTACGTTATCAGACCGATATCACCTCAATCATGCAATTAGAGACAGGTTTTAGTCTGAGTGTTAATGGTGAAATCATCAGTTGTGAATCGCTGGTGGTAGCAACTGGCGGCTTATCGATGCCGAAATTGGGCGCAACCCCGTTTGGTTATCAATTAGCACAACAGTTTGGTTTGAAAATGGTGCCAACTACCGCAGGTTTAGTGCCATTTACACTGCATCAACAAGATAAAAATAGTTTTGAAGAATTATCGGGTATTGCTGTACCTGCGGTGATCACAACCGCTGACGGTACCAGTTTCAAAGAAAATTTATTATTTACCCACCGTGGCTTATCGGGCCCTGTGGTTTTGCAAATTTCATCTTACTGGCAGCCTGGTCAGAAAGTGAGCATTGATTTATTACCGATGCTTAATTTAGCTGAAACGTTAATTGAATTACGCGAACAGCATCCTAATCAGAGTCTAAAAATCACCTTATCTCGTTTGTTACCTAAGCGTTTAATTGAGGTGCTGATTACTCGTGGTGATATTACGGATAAGCCATTAAAGCAACTTAATCACAAAGAATTTGAACAGCTAGCAACCTATTTTCATCAATGGAACATTGCGCCAAATGGCACTGAAGGCTACCGCACTGCTGAAGTGACGTTGGGTGGGGTTGATACTGATGAATTGTCATCAAAAACCATGGAATCTAAAAAAATTAAAGGTCTGTTTTTTGCTGGTGAAGTGATGGATGTTAGCGGTTGGCTTGGCGGTTATAACTTCCAGTGGGCATGGAGTTCTGGTTATGTCGCTGGTCAGAATGCTTGATATTTAAGCGATAATTTTTATGATTTAAATGCTTAAAAGATTCAAATTTTATCCAAAATGATGTTTTTTTATCGGTATTACTTGGTTAAGTATAAAATGTTTCCAAGTAATATCATCTACTTATGTTTTTTTTGATATTTTTTGTGAAAATAAGTCTTTACAATAAGTGCGAACCACATAATAATGATGTCGCTCTGTTGTTCAGAGTTATTAATGAAAACATCAAGTAAAAGAAAAACCCTCAGAATATCTTCGTTATTGTTGCATTCCTTAGTGTTTCCCTTAGCTTCATAGTCACATTCAATAATTCAAGCTTTCAGTGCATCGTGATATAATCACGGTAAATATTATGAATTTTAATCCAATATTAAGGGACACATTATGTCTACTACTGGTATCGTTAAGTGGTTCAACGAAGAGAAAGGTTTCGGTTTCATTACTCAAGACAATGGCGGTGCTGACGTATTCGTTCATTTCCGTGCAATCGCTTCTGAAGGTTTCAAAACTCTTGCTGAAGGCCAAAAAGTGTCTTTTGAAGTAGAGCAAGGCCAAAAAGGTCTTCAAGCTGCAAACGTTGTAGCTTTATAATATTCTAAGTCGACGTAAATGGTCTTTGTACCATTTACGTCACTTTTAACTAAAAAATTATTTATACAATATCATCGAAATATAAAACACTTCCAACATCTGCATCTGCATCTGTCGTTACGTTCCTTATTTTCTTCGTTACATTATTATAAATAGCATTTTAATACTTAATCCGTAGAAAAGATTTAGATGAATTTTATCATCTTAATATTTTGTTACGCATAAACAATTGAGGATACTTATGTCTCGTTCATTAGGCCGTAAGCGGTTTTGGTTCCAACAAACTCGCCCAGAAAACCCTGTAAATTCAAATGAAAACCAAGAGGTTAAACAATGATAGTAAATTTTAATTTAGTAAAAGATCAACGTGCTTGGACTGCCAATATTCACCAGTTAAACAGTGATGTGTTAAAACGCCATATTCTTATTAACGGTAATGTTGATAATCTAGATATATCATTTAGTTACTGTGAAAAAACAGCCGCAGGCAACATAACGAACAGCAGCAATAAAGTAATTGGTAATTTCTACATTTCTTATTAATACCTCAGGGGATTTAATTAAGAAATGATTTTAATTAAATGTCTTATCTCGCCAAATGACATTATTTAATGATTATGTAAGTATTGAATGCCTTCTATGACAACACGGTATTGTTATAGTGATTACGCGAAGATTATTACTTATATAAATATTATCATTTCAGATTATTACGCTACGCAATAATATAATTACATTTAAGTTAAGGGACACATTATGTCTAATACAACAGGTATCGTTAAGTGGTTTAACGAAGAGAAAGGTTTTGGTTTTATTACTCAAGACAACGGCGGTGCTGACGTATTCGTTCACTTCCGTGCTATCGCTTCAGAAGGCTTCAAAACGCTTGCTGAAGGCCAAAAAGTGTCTTTTGAAGTAGAGCAAGGCCAAAAAGGTCTGCAAGCTGCGAACGTTGTAGCTATCTAATTTATCCTCGCTGATAAATAATAAAAATGCTGGCTAAGGCCAGCATTTTTTATATCTATACATTGCTATTACGGACACGTTTTCTAAGAATATCCTGCACATCCTGCACATCCTGCACATCCTGCACATCCTGCACATCCTGCACATCCTGCAC